>DTYU01000166.1 GCA_012961725.1 Desulfotomaculum sp. | reverse complement strand
TCCAGTTGATCGATCCAAACACTGGCCGGCTTTATACCACCTTCTACCAAACGGTAACCGCTACCGGCCGTTTAGCCTCCGCGGATCCGAATCTCCAGAACATCCCGGTCCGGGACCCTCTGGGCAGAAGGATCCGCCGCGCATTCACGGCGGGCATTCCGGACGGCCTCATCCTTAGCGCGGACTACTCGCAGGTAGAACTCCGCATCCTCGCCCACCTCTCCGGCGACCCTCTCCTGATAGAGGCCTTTGCCGCCGGAGAGGATATTCACACCAGGACTGCGGCGGAGGTCTTCGGCGTATCGCCGGAAATGGTGACCCCAGATATGCGGGCGCGTGCCAAAGTGGTCAATTTCGGGATCATTTACGGTATGAGCCACTACGGCCTGGGGGAGGAACTGAGAATCGAACCGGGAGAGGCCCGCCGTTATATCGAAAACTACTTCCTCCGCTACAAGGGCGTCAAGCGTTTTGTGGAAAAGACCATCCGTGAGGCGCGCGAGAAGGGGTTTGTCTCCACGGTGCTGGGACGCCGCCGCTACATTCCCGAGCTCTTTAGCGCCGACCGCACCCAGCGCCAATTGGGCGAGCGGCTGGCGGTAAACACCACGATCCAGGGAAGTGCCGCCGACCTCATCAAGAAGGCGATGGTTGACATCCACCGGGAGCTTCAGAAGGCAGGCTATAAGACCCGGATGGTGCTGCAGGTGCACGACGAACTCCTTTTTGAAACTCCCCGGGACGAACTGGCGACTGCGGCACCGCTGATCAAGGAGAAAATGGAAAACGCCCTCCAGTTCAACGTGCCTTTAACCGTCACCCTCAAAGCTGGGCCGAACTGGTGCGATGTCGAAAGGATCGGGTAGGGTTGCCTGAGTTGCCGGAGATAGAGACCATAAGGCGGCAGTTGTCGGAAGAGATTGTTGGTTTGACTGTTATCGACGCTGCTATATACTTAAGCAAGGTGATCAAGGAGCCGTCACCCGGGTCGTTTCTGCGTGAAATCCAGGGGCGCAGAATCAGCCGTGTCGGCCGCCGTGGAAAGTACCTGCTTTTTGATCTGAGCGGCGGGTATCTGTTGGTCGTCCATCTGCGGATGACCGGCCAGCTTGTCTACGAAAGCGAAACGGCACCGCAGCCGCGCCATACCCATTTGATCCTGCACCTTGAACGGGGACGGCTGCGCCTTACCGACTTACGCCAGTTCGGGTGCGTCTGGCTGCTGCCAGCCGAGAAGTCGGCGCGGATGGCCCAGCTTGCAAAATTAGGGCCCGAGCCTCTCACGGCAGAGTTTACCGAAACCTATTTTGTCCAGCGGCTCAAAGACTCCCGCCGACAGGTAAAACAGGTGCTGCTCGACCAGGAGATTGTCGCGGGAATCGGAAACATATACGCCGACGAGGCGCTGTACCTGGCGGGGCTGCACCCCGGCAGGCGGGCCGACGGGCTGAGTGCGAGAGAAGCAAAGAAACTGTACCGCGCCGTTAAGGAAGTGCTGCGGGAAGGGATTCTGCACCGGGGCACCAGCATTCAGCACTATGTCGACGCCGTGGGGCGGCAGGGCAGCCACCAGGATTTTCTGAGGGTGCACTACCGCGCCGGCCAGCCGTGCCCCCGGTGCGGTAACCCGGTGGTAAAGGTAAAGTTGGGCGGCAGGGGGACCTATTTATGCCCTGCCTGCCAAACTTAAAGGTCAGAGGCCAGAAGTCAGAGGCCAGAAGATGGAAGGTAGGAGACACAGCGGTGAAGGTCATCGGACTGACCGGAAGTGCGGGCACCGGAAAGACGAGCGTGGCCCGCTACCTGAAAACCTTAGGCGCAGAGGTTATCGAAGCCGATGCGGTCGCGAAGGAGCTCACCGAGCCGGGGAAGCCTCTTTTGGCCGAGATCGCCGCGGCCTTCGGCCCTGATTTCCTGTCGGCGGATGGTTCGCTCGACCGTGCAAAGCTGCGGCGTTTGATATTCAGCGACCAGGCCGCGCGAAAACGCCTCAACGAGATTACTCATCCGGAGATTATCGCCGTGATCAAAAAATGGCTGGACGAGCTGCACAAGCGGGCTCACCCGCCGCGGGTGGCCGTCATCGAGGCCCCCCTTTTGATAGAAACCGGCCTCGACCACCTCGTCGATGAGATTTGGGTGGTTATTGCGGAGCGGGAGGCTGTAATCCGGCGTATTGCCGCCAGGGACAGGATCCCCCCGGAGCAGGCCCAGGCCGTTATCACAGCGCAGATGGCCCAGGAGGAGAAGGTCCGGAGGGCCCACCGGGTGATCGACAACACCGGCGGGTTCAGTCACACGCGGGAGCAGGTCGACTATTTCTATAGCAGGCTGCTTGAGGAGCAGGGCGAGGCCGAAAAGTGAGGAAAAAAACCGTACGCGCCTTGATTGTGATCCTCGCCTTTGTTCTCTTATTTGCAAATATTAAAGAAATTGGGAGGTATTACTATCCCTTCAAATATCGAGAGGCCGTTTTCAGGTGTGCTTTGGCGAACGGCCTCGACCCCTTCCTGACGGCAGCGATCATCAAGGTCGAGAGCGACTACCGTCCCGGCGCCGTTTCCCCGCGCGGCGCGGTGGGGCTCATGCAACTGATGCCGAAGACCGCCCGCTGGATCGCCGAACAGCAGGGTGAGTCCTTCGATCCCGCTTCGCTGTCGGACCCGGAAAGAAACATCGCTTACGGCACTTGGTATTTAGCCTTCCTTGGCCGGGAATTCAATGATATGGTTATTGCCCTGGCAGCTTATAACGCCGGCCGCGGGAACGTGAAAAGATGGCTGTGTGAGCAGCGATGGACCGGAAAGGCGGAGGATCTTGACCAGATACCCTTCCCGGAAACCAGGCAGTTTATCCGGAAGACAATCTGGACCTACCGGATTTACCGCTTTCTTTACGGCAACGTTAGCGCCTCCACCACTTCCGCGCAGCGCATACAAAGCCCGGGAGAAACGCTGCCTTGCCCCGCTGCTTCGGTATAAACCCAGCAGCGGGCACACTTAACCCCGGCGGCCCTTCTTACCGATACCGTGATGTCCCCGTCGGTGACGGCGCCCTCCGGTTGAGGCGTTCCCAGCGGCGCCACCGCTAGTTGCGATACGATGGCTATCGTCCTGAGTTCATCCTGCGCCGCCCTCAGAAACCCGTAGTTCTCCCCGTTTGCGTAAAGACTTACAGCCGCCTCGAGCGAATCGCCGATCAGCTTGCCCTGCCGCGCCCTTTCCAGCGCCTCCAAAACCACCTCCCGCACCTTCAACAGCCTACCCCAGCGGTCCTCAAGTTCCGGATCAAGGTAATCGTCATTCAGTGCAGGCATATCCAACAACTGCACGCTGACTGCCTTTTTGTCAACAGCAGGAACGTAGCGCCAGATCTCCTCCGATGTGAAGGCCAAAACCGGCGTCACCAGCCGCAAAAGGGTATCAAGCAGTTCATAAAGCACCGTCTGCGCGGCGCGCCGTCCCTTGGACTCCGGGTGCTCGCAGTAAAGCCTGTCCTTCAGCACGTTCAGGTAAAAGGCGCTGAGGTCTAAAACGCAGAAGGAGTGGAGCGTGTGATGAACAATATGGAACTCGAACTCCCGGTAAGATCGGAGCACAGAACGTTTAAGCCGCTCGAGCCGGAGCAGGATGTAACGGTCGATCTCAGGCAGCTCGCCGTACGGAACCCTTCCCCCTGGCTGGAAGTCGTAAAGGTTCCCTAACAGGAAACGGAAGGTGTTGCGTATCTTCCGGTATGCCTCCGCAATCTGTTTCAGGATGCTGTCCGATGCCGCCAGGTCGCCCCGGTAGTCTGCAGAGCAGACCCAGAGACGCAAGATATCTGCCCCGAGTTGCCGGACGACCTTGAGCGGATCCACCACGTTGCCCAAAGACTTCGACATCTTCCGCCCCTGCTCGTCGACCACGAAGCCGTGGGTCAGTACCGCCCTGTACGGCGGTTCCCCCGTATTCGCCACCGCCGTGGAAAGCGAAGAGTTGAACCAACCGCGGTGCTGGTCGCTTCCCTCAAGGTAAAGGTCCGCCGGCCAGACCTGCTCCGGCCAGTGTGAGGGCTGCCGCAGGACCGCCCAGTGGCTCGAGCCGGAATCGAACCAGACGTCCATCGTGTCATCCTCTTTGGTGAACGAGCCATGGCCGCAGGCTGGGCATCTTATTCCCGGCGGCAACAGCTTCTCTACATGAGCACTATACCAGATGTCGGAACCGTGCTCGCCAAAGAGACGTTTCAGGTGGTTGATCGTTGCATCATTGATGACCTCCTTGCCGCAGTTGGCGCAATAAAAGATCGGCAGCGGCACCCCCCAGAGACGCTGGCGTGAGATGCACCAGTCTCCCCGTGCGGCCACCATGTTGA
>DTYU01000165.1 GCA_012961725.1 Desulfotomaculum sp. | reverse complement strand
CTCCATCGAGTCCCTGATTAAATCACGCATAAAATCAATGGCTATTTCAAACAGGGCCGCCAGGCGTCCCGGCCGGAAAAGGTGTGCGCTGCGGGCCGCCGCCAACGCCACTGCCAAAACCACGGCCATGGTCACCCAGGTAAAGATGAGCGTGCGCGGGTTCACCTCTACCGGGTAACCGAAGAGTTCGCCCAAACGCCAGGGCTGTTCGGGTATATTCCAGACGTTTAGTGCTTCGCGCGTGCGGCCGATCATTGAAACCTCCGGTACGCGTCCCGCTTCAGCAACCAATCCTTGCAACCTCCGATCAACGGCGAGGCGATGATTTGGTTACTACCTTGACAGTATCTCTCTGACATTCCACGATTATGCGAGATCTCAGGAGGTGCTACCGGTTGCCTGAATTCTTAGTAACACTTCCCTAAAGTGACCATATAATGGTAGCAAAAACGGAGGGATGTTTCGATGGCCATTCGAAAGCTTTGCGTGAATGAGGTGACCACAATTGCTTCTACCTTTGCAGAGACAGTCACCTGTACGGATCCGGCGCACACCCCGGTAGTAGGCGCGGGGGACGAATGCGGCGTCGCGGTATACAACGTCACGGCAAACCTTGGCGCGACGCCGCCGACGCTCTCTTTCTCCTATGACGCTCAGTTTGAGTACCAGTATGTGCAACAGGGTGCGACCTTCCAGGACTTTTGCAATGTCGTCGGCAGCAGCGGCTCAGTCACCTTGCCGGATAGCCTTACGCTCTGCTGCGGCCCGACGGTGCCGCTGGTGACTTCATCGGCAACCTGCGACGCCAGCGCCATTACCACGACCGCCACTTCCGTCTCGGGTCCCGTGACGCTGTCCTTTACCGTTACCAATCTGTGCACCCAAACGATTATCTGCGTGGACGATACCGTTTGCCCATAGGCCCGGAAAAAACGCAAAAGGAAGCCTGTATCATTGTCATGCAGGCTTCTTTTTTCAAAGTTCGGCGGGAGCCCCTTAACGGTACGATTACGACAACCCCGTCAGCTTTGCCCCTGAAACCATACGGTGATTACTGTATCGCGGCCCAGGTATTTGTTTCGGAACTTGAGCCGGGCATAGCGCAGGAAAAACTGAAGGACAAAGAGGCGTTTTCCGCCGGGTTCGATCACGTATGCCAGTTCGCCAAAAGGATCCCAGGTCTCTCCGTCCGCGCTCAGCTCCGGCTGGGCTATCACGGGGTTGGGACCGTCATTGAGGAGAAGAAAAGAGAAGGTCCTTATCCGGGAGATATCAATGGCTTTACTGTGATGTTCCTCATCCCGGGTGGGCAGGTTATGTTCCACGACACTCGTAAAGCCCGGTTTATAGCAACTGGGGTGATGTTGGCGGCACAAAAGAATGCAGGATGCGGCCGTGAGTGCTCCCAGCAGGAGATCTGAATACTGACGGTCTTTTTGAGGGACAGGCCTTGCGTAATCCGGCGGCAGGCCGTTAATTTTCCTCACAGAAGTTAAACCCCCTGAGCAAAGGCGTTTAATATGGTGCAGTTAGAGGAAGGGAAGACCGGGTCGAACCACGGTCTTCCCCGGTTTTACGTCTGGCCCTGGAAGAAGATGTTCAGGGTGACGGCGCTGTTCACATCGACGGCCGCATAGTAGACCCGGGCATATTTCAGGAAGACTGTGGCCACTAAGGTATCGACATCGCCGGTGTTCAACGTGATCGGGCCGGCGTGGTCGATCCAGTTGGTACTGTCCGGGCTGATCTGTAGTTTCACTGTTGCGGGGGCGATGTCCGTGGAGGCGTTGTAAATGCCGAACGTCCATGTCTTGACACCTAAGACGGTGTACGTGGTGTCGGGGCTGCCGGCGGTATCCGTAAAGTTGGCCCGTACTGCCGATACGTCGGTCGTTGCCAGCGCGGTGGCCAGCCCGGCGCTGGTGATCAGCAGGCCGTCAGTCGGCGGTGTAATTGAGAGCCCGCCGGTTGGTGGTGTGATTGACAGTCCTTCGGCAGGTGCCGTGACGGTGAGACCGCTTGCCGGCGGGGTGACCGAGAGCCCGCCGGTGGGCGGTGTGATTGACAGCCCCCCGGTGGGCGGGGTGATCGACAGTCCCTCGGCGGGCGCGGTGACGGTAAGACCGCTTGCCGGCGGGGTAATCGACAGCCCGCCGCTTGGGGGCGTAATGGACAGCCCTTCGGCGGGGGCAGTGACTACCATATTGCCCGTTGAGTCGGTGCTCAGCGCAACGTTTTGGCTGCCGTAGATCTTAATTCGCGCTTTATCGGCGTCGTCTTGAAAGATTTTAAAGTTGGGCATAAGAAGATCATCCTCTCCTTGCAGTTTTGGGGGTCAACTCCCCTTTGTTTCAGGATATTTATGGCAGCAGTAGAATGTTACAGTTTCTTGGCATATATTGACTAAAAAGTTTCTTGATAGATTGAGGTAAAAGGGACATTGGATGTCAGGATCAGCTTGTGCATGATCGTGAAGGACGAAGAGCAGAACCTCCGCCGGTGTCTGGCGAGCGTGGCGGGCGCCGTGGACGAAATGGTGGTCGTGGACACGGGCTCTACCGACCGGACCTGTCAGATAGCGAGTGAATTCGGTGCCCAGGTTCACCGTTTCCCCTGGAATGATAACTTCAGCGACGCGCGCAACGCCTCGCTCGAACGGGCAACCGGGGATTGGATCCTGTTTTTGGATGCCGATGAGGAGCTGGCAGGAGAAAGCAGGGATGTGCTCCGCCGGTTGACCGCCGCGGAGACCGTAGAAGGCTACTTTGTTAAAATCATTAACTATTTAGGTGATGAGGGATGGATCGAGCCCTGCCCCGACTTGGTCTTCCGCCTCTTTAGAAACCGGCGGGATTACAGGTTTCGCGGGGCGATTCACGAGCAGATAGTGGACGTCATTTTAGAAAAGAACAGCCAGGCGAAATACCAGGTTGCCGAGGACTTTGTGATCCTGCACCACGGCTACCTGAACCGGCATATTCGCGCAAAAGACAAGAAGAACCGGAATTTGGAGCTGGTCCGTCGGGAACTGTCCGGTACACCGGAGAACCGTTTGCTGCGCTATCACTACGGGGTGGAACTCTACCGGGCCCAGCGGTATGAGGAGGCGGCGGCGGAACTGACCAGGGCGGCTGACGGCATTGATCCCCAGACGATCTATCTGCCCAAGCTGCTGCGTTACATCGTCCTGGCTTACCATGCGGCCTGCAGGCCCGAACAGGCCTTAGAGACACTCCGGCTCGGACTCAGCCTGTTCCCCGACTATGCCGACCTTTATTACTACGGCGGGCTGATCAGTTACGAGCAGAAGGATTATGCCCGGGCGTATGATTTCTTTCAAAGGGCGCTGTCGCTGCCGGAGCAGCCGGCCTATTACGCCTCTTTCCATGGCGTCCGGGGGTTTCGTTCCTGTTATCAGCTCGGGCGGATAGCGGAACTCTTTTTGAACCCGGAAGAGGCCTTGCGTTACTACATCATGAGCCTGCGGGACAACCCGTTCTTTGTCCAGGCCCTCGAGAGCATTACACGCCTCCTTGAACCGCGCACGGATCCGGCTTATGCGAAAAACTGCCTCGCAAAACTCTGCGACTTCTGCACCCCGCAGGCAAACCTCTTGATGGGGCAGATTCTTTTTCAGCAGTTTGCGTACCCGTTGGCGCTTGAATACTTGGAGCGGGGCACAGGGGAGTCGGAACCCCCTCCGGAGATTCTGCTATGGAAAGCGATCTGCCTGGTCCAACAGCGGCGGTACTTAGAGGCCCTCCGTATCTTAGACGGTTTCGGCCCGGATAATCGGTTATACCCGCTGGCCAAACTGAATAAGATTCTCTGTTTTTGGCTGCAGGGGAACCGCCGGAAGGTGCGAGCGCTGGTCGAAGAGCTGTTTGCGCTCGGACTTTCTTTAGATACCGGCGCGGTTGTGGGCATGTTGCGGGATTCCTTAGGGAGGCGCAAGAAAGCCCCTGGGACTACCCTGGGCGAAGAGGGAATTTCCCTGCTCTTGGATATTGTTATGCGGGCGCTCGACATGGGAGAGAAGGACCGGGCGGAGTCGCTCCTCTCCGGCCTCTCTCAAGAATCTTTGGCCAAGAACGCCCGGGCTGTAGGCGAACTCTTTTACCGGTACGGTTACTTGGAATCCGCCGAACGTTACCTTCGCCTTCATTTAGAGACTGAGCCGGACTGTGCCGAGACCTGCTTCACCCTGGCGGAGATTCTGTGCCAAAAGGGCGAATTCTTGGAGGCAGGTGATTTCTACCGGCGGGCGCAGGCGCTCGACCCGGGCGAACCGCGTTACTACATCAGGCTGATCAGGCTTTATGAAGAGATACGCCGGCAGATCTTGCGGGAGGCAGTCGATCGATATCCGGAGGTGCCTGTCTTCCGTGAACTCTTGGCAGAGCTTCAAGGAGGCACTTGTTGAAGCATGAAACAGACAATCGGTTTGGCCATGATCGTCCGCGATGAAGAGGAGAACCTGGCTAACTGTCTAAAGAGCGTACAGGGTCTGGTCGACGAAATAGTGGTTGTGGATACCGGTTCAGCCGACAGGACGGTGGAGATCGCGCGCCGGTATACCGATAAGGTTTTCCTCTACCACTGGCATAACGATTTCAGCGCCGCCCGTAATTTTGCCATAACCCGAACGGGCAGCGACTGGATCTTATCGCTCGATGCCGACGAACAATTGGATGCTGTACCTGCTGACCTGCGGGTTCTTGCCAACAATGACAGCGGTTACGAGGCCTATCTCCTGCCGCTTTGCAACCGGACCCCCGAGTCTACCAGTGACTACAGCCGGTTCCCTGTGCTGCGGTTCTTCCGCAACAGCGCGGAATACCGCTTTCGGGGCCGCATTCACGAGCAGGTTACCGTCAGCCGTCCGGGAGTGGTGGGGATCGCGGAGAGGCCGGTCATATGGCATCAATCACGCTCCGGAAAGGAGCGCAACCGCAAAAGGGGCCGCAACCTTACACTCCTCCGGCGATCGGCGGCGGCGGAGCCGAACAATCCCTTTCTCCAGTACTATCTCGGCGTTGAATGGCTGGGTCTCGGAAAGGCGGCGAAGGCCCTCCCCTGTTTGCAGGAGTCCTGCGCCCGCCTCACTGACACACAGGTCTTATTCCGGGCACCGGCTGTCCGTTTCCTGGTAATCTGCTTAAAAACCTTGGGGAAAATAGATGAGGCCATCTGCGTCTGCATAGAAGAGTCGCTCCGGTACCCTGCTTATACCGACCTGTTCTTTGAAGGCGGGGTGCTGTTCGAACAGAGGGGTGAGTATGAAATAGCCATTAAGTGGTTCAAGGAAGCGATAAACTGCGGCCGGCCGCCGGCGATCTTCAGCCATACAAACGGCACGGAAAGCTTTCTCTCCTTGTACCATTTAGGGTATTGCCATGAAAAGCTCGGCCGGCCGAAACCGGCGAAGGACTATTATGAGCACGCCCTATCTTCTGAGCCGGGGTATATCTATCCGCTCTATGGTCTGTTCTTGCTGTGTTTAGCGGAAAAAGGGCCGCAGGGTGCGTTCGAACACTTGAAACTTGCCGGACACCTCGCCTGTCCCGAGCAGGCTGAAGCCCTGGCTGAGCTGTTTTTTGAGGCCGGGTGCGCTGAGCTGGCGTGTGCATGCCTTGAATCGGCCGCCGGTCTTCGGGAGCCGGCTGCCGGAGAAAGGAGTTTTACTTCTGATAAGAATATGGCTCGGCGTTTGGCCCGGTTCTTGGTGTACGCAGGACGATTTGAAGAGGCGCTTGCTTTGATAGACTGCATCCGGTGCACCGGCGGGGAAATCGACCGTGAACTGACTGCCACGGAAGTGGTTGCCCTGATCCTTCAAGAAGAGTACAAGGAAGCAAAAACGAAGGCCTTTTCATTGTGGCGCAGGGCCGAAGGACGGGACGCTGCCTGGGCGCTCGTGAACCTGATTTCACTGTGCCGTAACGGTTCTCTCTCCGGCCGGCCGGAAAAAAACCGCGAGGCGGCGGTTGTTCAGGCAACGGTGGAGATTTTGGAGAACTGCCTGCGCCACGCGCCTATGTCTCCCGGAACAGGTATCTCGAGTTCCGCCAGGCTGGCGGCCAAAACGATCGAGCTGCTGATTCACTTATCACCCCTCGGTTGTACGGCCCTGTCGGCCTACCTGCAAGGCAAGGCCGCCGCGGTCCGGCGCATGATGGAATACAAGTGCGGGCCGGCAGGGAGGCTGTTGTCTTGAGCAGCGGTTTGTCTGTGAGCCTTTGTGTGATTGCGCGGGACGAGGAGCAGAGTATCGGCGCTTGTATCAGCAGCGTTGGGGGTTTGGTAAGGGAAGTGGTCGTAGTTGATACGGGCTCCGCCGACAGGACGGCGGAATTAGCCGCTGAGGCCGGGGCAAGGGTTTTCAACTTTCCCTGGCGGGACGATTTCGCGGCGGCGCGGAACTATGCCTTAGACCAGGCCACGGGTGACTGGATCTTGGTGTTAGATGCCGATGAGATCTTGGAGCCGGTGGAACCGGAGGAGCTAGTGCGGCTTCTGGCCGTATCGGATGTTGAAGGGTACTTCGTGAAGATCTACAGTTACTTAGGGAACGGTGAAGGAGTAGCCAAAGACCAGGTGGTGCGGTTATTCAGGAACAAGCCTGCGTATCGTTTTGAAGGAGCCATTCACGAACAGGTGGCTGGCGCAATTAAGAGAAAGAACAGCGGGGGAGGCCTTGCGTTCTCTGAACTGGTGATCCACCATTTCGGGTATCTCGACCGGGTGATTCAGGGTAAAAACAAAAAGCGGCGCAATATTCTCATAATCGAAAAGGCGCTGGCTCAGCACCCTGACGACCCCTTTCTCTTGTTTAGCTTAGGCACAGAGTACTGCCAAGGCGGCGAGACCTTGAAAGGGATCGAGCAACTCGAGAAGGCGCTCTCTTTCGCGCGCGGGAATGAGGGCTATTTCCGTGATTTGCTGATCGCGCTCGGCGCGGGACTGCTAAAAGCCGGTAGAAAAGATGACTTGACGGTCCTTCTTGAGCAGGCCTTAATAATGCTCCCAGGCGACGCCGACCTTCACCTTTTGAAAGGAGTCTCGGCACTCAAGGGCGGCCGGGGTCAAGCGGCGGTTGAAGAGTTACGGCGTGCTTTAGAGGGGGGAAGCGAACTCCTCCCAACCCACTGCATTCATTCACTGTTAGGGGATGCCTGCAGCATTTCAGGCCGCTTTAGGGAGGCAGAAGACGAATATTTCACCGCCTTGCGCCTCGGCCCCAATATCCTTTACCCCCTGACGCAGCTCTTAGGCTTAAAACAGCAGGGCACAGGCCGGGTCGAATGGAGCGAGTTGAGCCGTTTTGCTACCCCTGCCGCGAAAAGGGTCATAGTTCACGAACTGACCAGGCTTGGGGAATTCCCTGTGGCATTGGTAGTAGCGCTGCTACGGGTCGTGGATGCTGCTAATGCCGGGAAGACGGCAGAATTGCCCGAGGTTTGCAGGGAATGCGAGATTTCG
>DTYU01000164.1 GCA_012961725.1 Desulfotomaculum sp. | reverse complement strand
TGCAGATTAAAAAAGTGAGAGGAGGAGCTAAAGATGTGTTCAGGAGGAGCGATTCCCCGGTGTATCGTTGAGCTGACGGGGTACTACTTGGCGCTTGTTTTGGAGGAGGCCTGCAGGGAGTGCCCGGTTTGTTTTCAGGAACTACAGGAGATACAGCAGGTGCTTCGCCGTATCGGCCGGGGTGAAGGCGGCAATGGGGCCGTAGATGAGGTTAAAGCCTTGGCTTCAAGGGCACGTGAGACCGCTGCCTGCGGAGTGGGGCGCATCGGCGCGGAGATCGTGATTGAAGCGCTTGCGAACTACGACGAGGAGATCGCGGCCCACGTTCAAGAGAGGTACTGCCCTGCAGGGGTCTGTGACATACGGTACGTGGTGGAGGCCTAAAACGGTAATTTCGCTAATTTCGGGGGTAATTTCGGGGACGTAATTTCGGGGACGCCATACTAAATTATTTATTCGGTTCTTTTTTTGCTCCAATCCCGGACGGTAATGCCATTACATCCCTCTGTTTCCACAAAGTAATCCCTGGTGGAACTGCCACTCTCCTGCTATCATAGGGACAAACAGTAAGTTTGGTGAAGCGGGAGGGAGACAGTGCAAGAAAAGTGGAAGAGATCCCTTACAACCGGCCTTTTTTTGCTGATCCTGCTGGTCATGTGTCCATTTCAAGCCGATGCGGTAGAGTTCTACCGGAACCTCACCGTGGGTTTGCGCGGTCCAGACGTCCTTCACCTCCAAGAAGAACTTGCCAAATTAGGGCATCTTTCCACAAAACCTACCGATTACTTCGGCTGGGAAGCGCATAAGGCGGTGACCCGGTTCGAGCACGCAATGGGGATTTGTGCCGACGGGCTTGTAACTAAAAAAGAATGGGACTTGCTTTTTTCACCGCTGGCTTCCTTCTCTGGCCGATCACTTGCCAAGGGCGGGGATAAGGTGATTTTCGGTTACTATCCCGTTGATTATCCGGAAGACAAGACAGCCTTCAATTCCCTGTGGTCATTCGGTGAAGATATGAGTGCGGTAGGTTTTTTTACCGTAAGGCTTGATCAGCACGGTAGCCTGACCGGCTTTTTGCCCCCCGACGGGCTGGCGGCGGCAGACAGATACGGGATACAGAGCATTCTGGTGGTTCATAACTGCCGCAACGGACGCTTTGACCAGGAAGCGGTTCACCGGATATTGACCGACCGGGAGCTTGAAAACAGGCTGATAAGAGAAATTCTCCGGTTGCTCGAGAAAAACGGTTTAGCCGGTGTCAACATCGACTTCGAGAAGATTCCGCCCGCTGACCGGGGGCTGTTTAACGGTTTTCTGCAAAGACTCGCCGGCGCCTTACGGCCTGCCGGGTTCCTGCTTACGGTTGCCGTTGCCGCCAAGACTTATGACGACCCGTCCAACCCGTGGAGCGGTGCCTTTGATTACCAAGCCATCGGGCGCATTTGCGATTATGTAATGCTGATGACTTACGACGAGCACTGGGCGGGCGGGCCGCCCGGCCCGGTTTCGTCAGTGCCGTGGATCACGCGGGTCTTAGACTTCGCTCTTGGGAGGATCCCTAAGGAAAAGATTCTCTTGGGGATACCCGCCTACGGGTATGACTGGACATCTGAAAGAGTTAGGGTGGTTCGCTGGAAACAGGTTAACCGGTTGATTAGCCGGTACGGCTGGGGCAGAGTGGTATGGGATAACTGCGCCTGTTCTCCTTCCCTGCAATACTGGGAAGGCGGGGCTGAACACCAGGTCTGGTTTGAGAACCGGTACAGCCTGAGGATCAAACTTAATGTGGTGAAGGAATATGACTTAGCCGGGATCACCGTCTGGCGGCTGGGGTTTGAAGACGCGGTTTTCTGGAAAACGATAAGGGATTTCCGCTGAAGACGGCAGGATAAAACGCAGAACGAGTTCGACCGGCGTTTTTTCGGCCACTCTTTCAGGCAGGAATTCCCCTCGGACTTAAAGGTCCTCTTCTTCCCTGCGGGTAACGGCAAGCAGGTAGACCTTTCGGCCGGTACCGTCCGCAGGGAGTTTTCTTTCCAACTCCTTGAGCGCGTTCAACTGCTCATCGGTCAGCAGCGCGGGCGCCAGTTCTTCTCGCAGCAAAAAACCACCACCGTTGCCAGGATAACGTGCTTCACTACGGAGCATCCTTTTTGGTATAGTATTTTCGGAAAACGGTTCCCTCATAAACATGAGTTAAAGGAATTCGTGTGGGAATTCCCGTAGGGGAATAATAATTTAGTATGGTGTCCCCGTAATTTCAAAGGAGGAGAAGGATTGCGGTTCCTGATCTCACTGGTAACTGTTTTGCTCACGTTTCTTATCTTCACTGATAGAGGCGAGTGTGCGGAGCCTGTCATTTCAGCAAGGGCTGCGGTAGTGATGGACCTAAGAACCGGCCAGGTGCTCTACGCCAAGGAGCCCACGAAGCGGATGTACCCGGCGAGCACGACCAAGATCTTGACCGCCGTGGTTGTTTTGCAAAACTGTAAGCTCGATGAACAGGTTGAGGCCTCTAAGGAGGCTGCCGATGTTGGGGGTTCCGCCATCTGGCTGGAAGAAGGGGAGGAGCTTGCGGTCAGTGACGCCCTCTATGCGCTCCTGCTGAACTCGGCGAACGACGTGGCCGTGGCTTTGGCCGAGAAGGCAAGCGGGTCGGTGGACGGTTTTGTCTCGCTGATGAACAGGACCGCAAAGGCGTGCGGGGCTGTAGATTCACATTTCAACAACCCGCATGGCCTGCCGGACGAGAATCACTATACCACTGCCCTTGACCTGGCGAAGATTACCCGGGCAGCGATGAGGTATAAGGTCTTCAGGGAGATTGTAGCAACCAAAACAAAGACGATCGGGCGCGAGTCCCCGGAGGCATCGGGGGTTCTGCTAAACACCAACAAGCTTCTATGGCGGTACGACGGCGCGATCGGGGTAAAAACCGGGTACACCGCGCAGGCGGGACAGTGCCTGGTGGCGGCGGCAAGGCGGGGTGAGCGGGAACTGATCGCGGTCATCTTAGGAAACGGCGGCGGGGAGATATGGAGCGAAGCGGCCCGGCTGCTTGACTGGGGCTTTTCGGCCTACCGCCTTGTGGAACTCGCGCAGCCAGGCGAGGTCGTCGGTCATCTTCCGGTGGCTGGCGGCATCCGGCCTGTGGAGGTTGAAACGAAGCATTCCGTTTGGTATAACATTTCCACAGAAGAAGACCCCTTGCCGCTGCCGCGCCAGCGGCTCTCTTTGGAACCCGTCGAAGCACCAGTATCTAAGGGCCAGCGACTCGGCGAGATCATCTTTGAAGACGGCAATAAGGAGATCGGCCGGGTGAGCGTGGTTGCTGGGATCGACGTGCCCCGCGCACCGAGGTGGCCGGTCTTCCTGCGGGCTCTCCTGGTGCTGGCCGGAACCTTCATGCTTCTGGTCCTGTTGGCGGCGATAAACAGGAGAATCCGGCGGCGGCGCAAACGCATCTTTGCGAGGTAGCTGAGTCAGGGAAGAGTTTTCCATGGGAACGTTCGTTCGCTCCATAGAGCATGAAAATGGACAGCACTATTTTAGAGGGAGGCGTTCGAGCAGGCGGGCAAAGCCATCGCAAAAGGGCAAGGCGACCAGGCTGCTGATGAGATTGTATACGACATGAGCATTGGCCACGTGTCGGGCGGGTGCGTCCGAAGTGATGCCGATCAGCAGGCTGAAGGGGTGAATAAAGGGCAGGAAGATCACCGTCCCGATAACGTTCAAGAACAGATGGGCGAGCGCTACACGTCGGCCGGCGGCGGAACTGGTCAGCGAGGCGACAAGCGCGGTAAAGCAGGTGCCGATGTTATTGCCGAGCACCAGGGCCACGGCGGTTTCGAGGGAGACCGCCCCCTGTACGTAAAGGGACATTACGATACCGGTGGCGGCGCTCGAGGAGTGGAGCACTGCCGTCAACACGGTGGCGATGGAAACCGCAAGCAGGTGATTGTCCCCTGCGGCGGCAAGACCGGCGGCGAACCAGGGAGCCTGCCGGAGCGGTTCAAACGCCCGGCTGAGCAGGTCCAGTCCTGAAAAGATCATCCCGGCACCAATCAGGATCTGGCCCAAAGGCCTTGCGGGCGACCGGCGGACGGCAACCGGAACGGCGGCGGCGCAGAAAGGGAGGATTGCTATACCCGGGTTCAGGGAGAGGAACTGCACGGTCAGGGTGGTGCCGACGTTGGCCCCGAGGATGACCGCGATCGCCTGGCTGAGGTTGATGAGGCGGCTGTGAACAAGGCCGACAGTGATTACAGAAACCGCCGTGCTGCTCTGGGTTAGGGCGCTTGCAGCAAGACCGGTTAAAGAAGAGCGGATGTTGTTTGTAGACAGGGACCGGAGGGCCATCGTCAGGCGCCCGGCCGACAGGTAGAGCAGGCCGGACTGGAGGAGCCACAGCCCGATCAGGAGCAGGGCCAGACCGGTTGTCAGAAAAAAGACTGTTTTCGTGATAGATCCCCCGTAATAGATTTACGGGGGTTGATTTTTTGGTATGCGGTAATTCTCAAGCGGTCTGCTGTCGAAACATGTTATAGAACAGCGTATTTTCACTAACGAAATATTACCGTAATTTATAGTTTATGTTATAATTTAGTTACAGTAGATGCGTTTACCATAACCAACTATTACTGGTTCAACGTCTAATGAAAAACACAGAGAAAGGAGCACGAAGAGCTTGTTAGGGGATTTGCCAGTCGAGCTGCCGGCAGGGTACGGAGAGAATACCCTTGTGCTGCTGGTACAGAACTGTTCGGTTCTTTTTACTTATTGGGAGGTTTCAGCGGCTTCCCGGGAGTTCTTGAAGGGGAAAGAGCTTGCGCTCCGCTTATGTTCGGTGAATAACGGCAGCAGTTCGCCTTGCGCGGTTGTATCCCCCTGCCTGACGCAAAGCTGGTACTTTCGTAAGGTCGCTCCGGGAAGGCGTTATCGTTCCGAATTAGGGTGGCGGGAGAACGGCGAGTTTTACCCGTTGCTCTGTTCTGAAGCGGTGGATGTTCCGCCGGGTAAGACCGCCTGGGTTCCTGGGCAGGCACAGGAGGCGGAGAAGGAAGCCGGCAGCTTCACCGAGGCTTTTGAGACGATCGGCGTGAGTTCCGGAATACTGCAAAATCGCTGACTGAAAACCATATCACCGAGTAACAAATTAAGGCGCCAAAGCCTTTTTTTTATCCCTGGCAAGTGTTATGCTGAATAGTTGAGAGGAGCAATAGCGGTGGCTAAAGGCTATTTGATCCTTGTTTTACATGCCCATTTGCCCTTTGTCCGCCATCCGGAAGAAGAGCGCTTCTTGGAAGAGAACTGGTTTTACCAGGCGGTTACCGAATGCTACTTGCCGCTTGTGGAGCTTTTCGACAGGCTTGTCCGGGAGGGTGTCCGGTTCAGGATTACGTTATCGCTTTCACCGCCGCTCGTGACAATGCTTACCGACGAACTCTTGACCCGACGGTGTGCTGCTCACTTGGATCGGCTGCTCCGGCTGGCAGAGGCGGAGAAAAGGCGTACGGCCGGGACAGAGTTTTATCAAATCGCGTTAATGTATGAAGAGCGACTCAGCCGGTACCGGGATCTGTTTGTCAATGAATACCAGAGAAATTTGGTCGCCGGTTTTGCTTCTCTCCAGGACCGGCGGGTACTGGAGATAATCACGACCTGCGCCACCCACGGTTACCTTCCGTTGATACGCGGGAGGGAGGCGCAGCAGGCCCAGATATCAGTCGGGGTCGACCTTTACAGGCGACACTTCGGCAACGGCCCCAAGGGATTTTGGCTGCCGGAGTGCGGTTATACGCAGGGGGTGGACGAGCTTCTATCGGTATACGGCATCCGGTACTTCTTCCTCGACACCCACGGGATTCTGAGCGCCTCGCCTCCGCCCCCATACGGTGTCTTTGCTCCGGTGCGGACGGGTGCCGGGGTGGCCGCTTTCGGCCGTGACCCGGATACCTCGCGGCAGGTCTGGGATCGACAGATCGGCTATCCCGGTGATTACTGGTACCGGGAATATTACAGAGATATCGGCTATGAGCTGCCGTGGGAGTATATTGAGCCGTTTCTTCCCTCTGCCCGGGTCCGGGCGGATACCGGGTTCAAGTACCACCGGATTACCGGAAGCGAGGTAAAGGAGCCTTACGCGCCGGATGTTGCTCGGCAGCGGGCGTCGGCGCATGCGGAGCACTTCCTGTACCAGCGCCGGCAGCAAGTGTCTTACTGGGCCGGCCGCCTGGGGATAGAACCGGTGATCGTTTCCCCGTACGATGCAGAGCTTTTCGGCCACTGGTGGTATGAGGGCCCTCAGTGGCTGGAGTTCTTGATCCGAAAGGCGTGCCATAACCAGGATACCTTGCTTTTGGCTACTCCTTCGGACTATCTGGCCGATCACTCGGAGCAGGAGCCGGCGACGCTGAGTCTGTCAAGCTGGGGTGACGGGGGGTACAGTGAAACCTGGCTGAACCCCTCAAACGACTGGATCTACCGGCATACTCATCACGCAGAGGCGCGGATGGTGGAACTCTGCGATCTTTACCCGGAGGCCGGCGGTCTATTGGGAAGGGCCTTGGACCAGGCGGCGCGGGAGCTTTTGTTGGCTCAGTCGAGCGACTGGGCCTTCATCCTGAGGACCGGCTCGACGGCAGAGTATGCCACGCGGCGGTTAAAAGATCATCTCCTCCGTTTCAACCATTTGACCGATGCGATAATCGACCAAAATATTGATGAAAGGGTCCTCGAGGAGCTCAGTGCGGTAGACAACATCTTTCCGGCGATCGATTACCGGGTCTACAGCAGGTTCTGGATAAACGGCGCTTATCGGGCAGGTTTGCCGCTTAAGATACTGATTCTCTCCTGGGAATATCCGCCCCGCATCGTTGGGGGATTGGGCCGTCATGTCTACGACCTTTCCCGGGAACTGGTCCGGCAGGGGAACGAGGTTACGGTGGTTACCGCCGGAGTTCAGGAGAGCCTGCCGGTGGAGGCTGTTGAGGGGGTAGAGGTCTACCGGGTACCGGTGGAGGGAGGGGAAGGGGAGTTCTTGGAGTGGGTCACGCGCTTGAACAAGGGTATGGTGCGAGAAGTCGACCGGCTTTGGAATCAGGGGAAGCGGTTCGATCTCATTCACGGGCATGACTGGCTGATTGAAGAGGCCGCCGGGAAGATTGCTGCGCAGACGGGCCTTCCTCTGGTGGTAACGGTCCATGCGACCGAGTACGGGCGGCACAGGGGGATTCACAACGAACTGCAGTGTTGCATACATGCGGCGGAGAAAAGACTGGTGCATAGTGCAGTGCGCGTCATCTGCTGCAGCAACTATATGGCGGGTGAGGTCTCGCGGCTGTTTGATCTGCAGCCCGGGAAGATCAGTGTGGTACCTAACGGAGTTGCCCCTGAGGTCCTCGGTATAAACGGGTGGCGAGGATTGGCGCCGCCTACGGGTGCACCGGTGATGCTGTTCCTCGGGCGCCTGGTGCCTGAAAAAGGGGTCCAGGATCTCATCAGGGCCCTGCCGCTGGTGGCTGAGCATGTTCCAGGGGCCCGTGCGGTGATCTGCGGTCACGGGCCTTACGAGGAGGAAATAAGGCAGTTAGCCGCTGAGGTTGGGGTCGCCGGGCGGGTTCACCTACCTGGGTTTGTGGACGGGGCTGCCCGGAACAGGCTGCTGCAGGAGGCGGACGTCGCGGTTTTCCCCAGTCATTACGAACCTTTCGGGATCGTGGCCTTGGAAGCGATGGCGGCGCAGGTACCTGTGGTGGTGGGGGATACCGGTGGGCTGAGCGAGGTGGTGGAGCACGGAATCGACGGTTTCAAGGTGCCGCCCGGCCACCCCGATCTATTAGCGCGGTATATTGGGGAGGTGCTGAAGAACCGGCTCCTCGCCGAGGAGCTATGCCGCCGGGCATGGCGGAAGGTGCGTTCGACTTACAACTGGCGCCATATAGCAGCAGTTACGTGGGGAATTTACCACCAGGTATGCGAAGTGAGAGGTGAGAAGTGAGACGCCGGAAGTCAGAGGTTGGAGCTCGAAGGAATTTGGTTGCGAATTCTCACAAACAATCATTCTGGAATTATAATTTAGTATGGTGTCCCCGAAATTTTTGGAGGAGGTTTCGTAAGTGGCTGTGCGGATTTCAGGATTAGCGACAGGTATTGGCAGCATGCCGTACCTAAAACCGGCCCAGGCGCTGGATTTAGTAAGCAAGTACACGGCGGAACTGCCGCACTGGCCGCAACTTCCCCGCCGCAGTGCTGCCGAGGGTTTTGTCCAGCAGTTCATGGGATGTCTTAAAGCGCAAGGCCTAGTTACAGACGAAGGCAAACCCCGGTTCATAAATGAGC
>DTYU01000163.1 GCA_012961725.1 Desulfotomaculum sp. | reverse complement strand
GGTTTCATGAAACCTTTCTAAGCGGCGTGTCGGGTGTAGCGATTCGGAAAGCTCCCTTAGTTGCTCGGGGAGCTTTCTTTTTTCTATCGTCTTTCTATCGTCGCCGTTGACTCTTATCAAGATGTATACTACCATGTTGATTAGGATCCGCACAAGGAGCCGACAAATAGGCCATGCGCAGCATCCAGATGACTATCGATGAAGGGCTGCTGTCCGAAGTGGACCGGGTCGTGCAGCAATTAGGCACCACGCGCTCAGCATTTATAAGGAATGCCTTAGTGCTTGCGCTTCGGCAACAGAGGACCGTGCTCTTGGAACGGAAGCACCGGGAGGGTTATGCCAAGAAACCCGTCGAACCGGGTGAGTTTGATATTTGAGTGATGTGCGTGACCGCCGTGCCCTGCCCAGAAAAACTGCAAGTCACCCGGTACGACATCCGGCTTGTCGCCGGCCCGCGGGGATTGGTACTGCCTCCGTATAAGGGATCCACCTTCCGCGGCGGCTTTGCCGGTACCTTCCGGCGGCTGGTCTGCAGCACCGGGCAGCGGGAATGCCGCCCCTGCCCGCTTAAAGCCGAATGCCCGTACGCGCTGGTCTTTGAGAGCGGGCCGCCGCCCGGCGCCGAAGCGCTGCGCAACTACGAGAACATCCCCCGCCCTTTCGTGCTGGAGCCGCCGCTTGAGGAAAAGACCGGGTACGCACCCGGCGAGCCGGTGGTTTTCAGCCTGATCCTTTTCGGCCGGGCGGTCAGCCTTCTGCCTTATTTCATTGTCACACTCGACGAGTTCAGCCGCCGGGGCATAGGCGCAGGCCGGCGTCCTTTTACCCTCGACCGGATTGCCGCCGTAAATCCTTTGACACGCGAAGGGGCGGTCATCTACGAGGGGACCGAGCGGCTGGTGCGCCCCAAAGACCTGGGCGTTACGGCAAAAGACATTTGGCGGCACGCACTCGGTGAAATCGCCGGCAACGGGCCCCAGGCAGCAAGAATCAGTCTCCTCACCCCCACACGCATCACTTACGACGGCAAGCCCGCCCGCACCCCCGAATTTCATAGTATCATCCGCAGCCTGCTGCGCCGCATCTCGTCGCTCTGTTACTTCCACCACGGGTTTGCTTACGAAGCCGATTTTCCGGCGATTATCGAAAGGTCTGTCCAGGTGGCATTAGTTGAAAACAGAACCCGTTGGTTCAACTGGGAGCGCTACTCCTCCCGGCAGGAAAAAAAGGTGCCCCTGGGCGGTCTGGTCGGTGAGGCCGTTTACCGCGGCCCGCTCGCTGAATTCTGGCCGCTTCTGCGCCTTGCCGAACTGCTGCACTTGGGCAAAGGCACCGTTTTCGGCCAGGGGAAGCTCACTGTCGAAAAGGTTTAGCGGACGTCTAACTGTTCAGGCTTAAAACTCGAACGTAACGCGTACCGCAGGGTGCCCGTTACTGTGCTATCAGTAACTCAAAGGAGTGAAGCCAAATCAGGGACAACCTGCTTGGACAGGGCCGGCTTGAAGAAACGAAGCGGGTCTCGCGCATCCTCGCGCTCCTGCAGCTTATCACCGCCTCGCCGCGCCGGTACTCGCGCCGGGACCTATCTGCACGCTTTGAGGTAAGCGAACGGATGATCCAGAAGGACTTAGAGGTCATCCGCCACGGCCTCAGACTGCCGCTCGGGCGTACGCGGGAAGGATACTATTTCGAAAAAACACCGAGTCTGTCGCCGCTGCAGTTCAACTTCGCTGAAGCACTCTCCCTGCTTTTAGCCATTCAGGCGGCGCGGCAGGTCTCCGGCATCGGCTCGCCTGAACTCTCAGCGGCGCTGGCGCGACTTGAGACGCTCTTGCCGCGGGAGGTCGTCTCCCTCCTGCGTCAGGCAGCCAATCCACCGGCTTTACGCGAGCAACGCCAACACCGGCAGCAGATGCTGATGCTCTTGAACCAGGCGCTGATCGAAGGCCGCAAGGTGCGCATCCGCTATGCCACCCATTCCCGGGGCGGCGAGATAAATGACCGCGTGGTGCGTCCGTATCACGTCATGCCTTACGTGCGGAGCTGGCACCTGATCGCCTACTGCGAATGGCG
>DTYU01000162.1 GCA_012961725.1 Desulfotomaculum sp. | reverse complement strand
TTTATCAACTGCTCGTCCACTACAAGGACGGTGAGGTCTCTCTTCTTTACTCCCTCCCTTAGCTCCTGCAATATTCCTACAGTAACTTTACACTAACTGTGAAATCATTGCAAACGTATTCCCCGGCCTAAATCCCACACGCATACCTATCGGCGGACGGAAGACAAAAATCAGTTCTACGATTCACGGTTGCCTTCGTGTTTATCATAGGATATTGTAAAGACGCCACCTTGTGGGACAAGAACGTAAAGTTTTGCTGAAATCCGTCATGGGGCGGCCGCAACTGGAAATGGAAAATGATGAACCAGGAATTTATCGCCACTTTTCGTCTCCAAATTGAACTGGTAGAATAATAAAATAGGCAAGGGCCAATTTTTCGGCATGGCAGAATGGTCTTGCGGCTTCATACCTGTGCGGAAAGGTCTAATAACAGGGAGGTCTCATCGATGAGATGCTGCTCAACCTTCGCTTCTCTCATAGTTTTGGCCGTAACCGTCATGCTCCTCCTGACTGGTTGCGTGCAAATGCGCAACGCAGTAAGCCCAACTCCGGCTGAAGCACCAGAAAACAAGCCGGTTGTGATTGGGGAGGCTGTATGCGCCACGAAAATCAAGGGAACCGGGAAGCAGACCGGTCGGATCGACTTAAACGGTGACGGCGTCGTAGATACAGTAAGGTTCACCTGCCGGGAGGAAGCGGGGAACTTTACCTTGTATGTAAACGATGCCCTGATTATCGGCGAAGGCGAAAACCTCTACGGTTATTGCAAGGTGGTGGATATCGATACCAGTGACAGCTTGAAAGAGATATCCGTTGGTGAAGCGGGCGGGAGCGGCGACTCGGCCACTGCCTTCTATTACTACGACGGTGAACGCATAATCGCGATGGGGAAGATACAAGGTTCGGGATCCGGCGATGTCCTGAAGATAGACGGTTCCGGCGTAGTGACTGCAAAGACCAGGGGGAAAACGCTGCACACCTGGTTCTACCCTGCCTTTTATAAACTCTCCGAGGATCACCTCTTGGAAAGGATTCCCCAGGAGATGTACGAGATGAACCACAAAGTCAGGGTGATCAAAGAGTTTGAGCTGCAGAAATCGCGCACCGACCCTGAAACGGCCGTTGTATTACAGCCGGGCGAAGAGGCGGTTATCCTGGCGAGCGACGACAAGGAGTGGTGTTTGGTGCAGAACTCGAAAGGGGTCAGGGGATGGTTCGCGTACGAGAAGTACGACACCATCAAAGGGACAAAGCTGAGGGTCAGGGACGTTTTTGAAGGACTATGTTACGCTGATTAAGAAGCTTTGGCGGGAAGGTGCGTTGGTCAATGGGGCCGGTTGACCCGCTGGCGATAATAAGCAAATACTACGATCCGGAGTCGGAGCTTCACGGTATCCTTGTTACGCACAGCAGGATGGTGGCTAAGAAGGCCCTTGAGGCAGCGCGGGCGGTCGAGCACCTGAATCCGGACCTCAGGTTTATTGAAGAAGCTGCGATGCTGCACGACATCGGAATATTCCGGGTGAGCTTCCCCAAGATCGGCTGCAGGGGCTCCTCGCCGTATATATGCCATGGGGTCTTAGGACGAGAGATACTCGAAAGAGAAGGGCTTCCGAGGCATGCGCTGGTCTGCGAGCGGCATATCGGCACCGGGATCACACGCGCTGACGTTGAAAAACGCGATCTTCCCCTCCCTAAAAGGGATATGGTCCCTGTTTCAATCGAGGAACAGATAATCTGCTTTGCCGACAAGTTTTTCTCAAAGGACAAAGACAGCTTGGTTAAGGAGAGATCAATCGACGAAATAAAGAGGAGTCTTGCCGTCTTGGGTGCTGAGAAGGTAAGGAGATTCGAGGAATGGATTACCATTTTTTTGTCTTGACAGCATCTGATTTTGAACTTATGCTTTAAAAAATCCCCGCTATCACCACTTACGCCAGGAAACACAGAGGAGAGTAGAAAATGGGTGCGAAGAACTCTGCAAGTCCCCTGATCGGTGTAATAATCTGTACCTGCGGCGGTCAAATTTCTGAAAGGGTCAAGACCGCAGTCCTCGAAGAGAAGGCCAAACAGCTTGAATACGTCGTTAAGGTGGCTCGGGTGGACAACCTATGCAGCCGCGAGGGCCTCCTGCAACTAAAGCGGGAGTTTGCGGACTGCGACAGGCTGCTGATTGCCGGGTGCTCCGAGAGGTCATCGCTTACCCTCGCGGAGGACCGCATCGCAAAGCTGCTCGGTGAGATGGGCATCAACGGGTCGATGTTTGAGGTGGCCAACCTCCGGGAGCAGTGCGTCTGGATACACGACGGCGACCTGACGGACAAGGCGGTTGACATGCTGATGATGGCGTATGCGAAACTCAGGTCAAATACGCCCAGTCCGCCGGCGGTGAAGATCGCCCGGAGGAGTATCGTGGTAGGCGGCGGCCCGGCCGGTATGCAGGCGGCCGTTGATCTTGCCGGTGCGGGAAGCGAGGTGCTTCTGGTTGAACAAAAGGCTTACTTAGGCGGGCGCTTGTGCCAGATGCCGTACCTTGCGCAGTGCGAGGGCTGGCCGGCGATGTGTCCAAGCGACTGTATCGTGCCCATTCAGGCGCGAAAGGCGGCCTACAGCCCCCTTGTCCGGGTGGTTATAAACGCCGAGGTTGCAGACGTTGCAAGGGAAAACGGTAACTTCAAGGTAAGGATAAACAAGGCTCCCGCGTTTGTCGACCCGGACAGGTGCGTGTCATGCGGGAAGTGCGCCGAAGTATGCCCGGTTGAAGTTAAGAACGAGTACGACTGCGGCCTGTCGACTAAAAGGGCGATCGACAAGGAATACAGGCTTGCCATTCCGGATACTTACACGCTCGACAAAGAGGCGTGTACCGGGTGCGGGGAGTGCCTGAAGGTGTGTCCCACCGGCGCGATAGACCTCGAGGCGAAACCGGAAGTGATCGAAGAGACCTTCGGAACGGTTATCTTGGCCACGGGTTTTGATACCTATGACCTTAACACCCTCGAAGAATTGAACTATGCTTCCCCGAACGTTTTATCCAGTATGGAAATGGAGCGTTTGATAGCCGCCCGCCTCGACCGGCCGAACGGGCAGGGTCCGGTAGAACGGGTTGTCTTCATGCTCTGTGGCGGGTCGCGTGCAAAAGACAAAAAATTTTCCAAAGGCGTGCCTTACTGCTCAAAGACCTGCTGCAGCTTTGCAGTCAAACAGGCAAACAGGGTGATGGCCATGAGGCCGGACGCGGAGGTGACGATGATCTACTTCGGCGATATCCGGACGTACGGGCGGGCCTTTGAGCAGTTTTACAACGAGGCGAAGGAGTTTGCAGAGTTCATCAACGGTGAAGTTGTGAAGGTCGAAGACACGGAGGACGGGGTGAGGATTTGCGTCGAAAACCCTGAGGGGGTGACGGAGGAGATTGAGGCCGACATCTTAGTCCTGGCCGAGGCCTTGTTGCCGAAAGGAACCGAACTGCTTGAAAAGCTTAAGGTTAGGACTGACAGGTATGGTTACCCGGTTGAGGCTCAGCCAAGGATCCTCCGGCCTACAGAGTCGTCTATCGACCGCGTTTATATAGCCGGTGCATTAGGCGGGCCGAAGATCGCGCAGGAGAGCATCGAACAGGGAACCGCGGCGGCGCTGCGGGCGCTGGCGCACCTCTCCCGGGGGGAAAGGGAATTACCGAAGTTTGTTTCACAGGTCGAGAAAGAGCGGTGCTCCCGCTGCAGGATTTGTGAAACGGTATGCCCCCACGGCGCCATCAAACTCACCGATGAAGGGGCTGAAGTAGACCCGGCTTTCTGCCAGGGATGCGGGCTGTGCGCTTCCGCCTGCCCGAGCAACGCAATCAAGCTGTGTAATTTCACCAATGAGCAGATGCTCAGCCAGGTAGAGGCGGCCTTTGCTGGGGTGAAGACCGGTGAGCCCAAAATCCTTGGGCTGCTCTGTTACTGGTGCTCTTATGCTGCAGCGGATCTCATGGGAGCGTACGGCATGAAAATCCCGCAGACGAACTTCCGCAGCATAAAGATCCGCTGTTCCGCTTCCATAAGTGCCGGCCTGATCCTCGACATCTTTCAAAAAGGGGTAGACGGCATCATAATCGCGGGCTGCTCGCCGCAAAACTGCCACCACGGCGCGGGTAATTATCTGACGTCGAAGAGGGTAATGCTCCTCGGGACGGTCATGCGTCAGTTAGGGCTCAACCCCAGCCGGCTTAGATGGGTGTACATCGGCACGCCGATGTGGCGGGATCTCGCCAAAGTGATCGGAGAGATGGATAAGAGCCTTCGAACGCTCGGGCCGAGTCCTTTTGGGAGGTCAGCATGAAAAAGGTAAAGCTTATTATAAACTGGGGTGCTTCATGCGGCGGATGTGATGTCTCGATCCTGAATCTGGGCAGGGCGGTACTCACCTTGCCCGGCGAAATGGAGATTCTTTACTGGCCTCTTGCGTTAGATTACAAGCGCAAGGACCTGGAAGCTTTGCCGGATCTGAGTATTGACATCGGGATTCTAAGCGGTGCGGTGCGAACGTCGGAACAGGCCGAAGAGGCCGAATTTTTCCGGAAGAAGTGCAAAAAGATCGTCGCGTTCGGTTCCTGCGCGTGCTTTGGCGGAATTCCGGGCCTCGCCAACCAGTTTGAAAGGGAAGAACTGATGAAAAGGGCACACGTAGAGGCACCGTCTAATGCAAACGAAGAAGGGGTTTTGCCGCAGCCGCTCTCACCAATAGCCGGTGTGAGCCTGACGCTTCCCGAGCTTTCTCCGAAAGTCAGGGCGCTTGGGCAGGTGATTGCAGTTGACTATTATGTTCCGGGGTGTCCTCCCTCAACGGGCACCATATTAGACCTCATAGGAGCGATCCGTGCCATCGCTGAGGGCAAGCTTGAGAAAAGGCTCTTTGCTTCTGAGAAGGCGCTCTGCTACGAGTGCCCGCGGGTACCTGCCAAGGAAGCGAGAAAGGTGGAGCGGCTGTACCGTCCTCACGAGATTATCGCAGACGGTGAGCGTTGCCTCCTGGAGCAGGGCATCGCCTGCCTCGGTTTTGCAACGCGGGGGGGTTGCGGGGCGCGATGTATAAACGTCAATATGCCGTGCCGGGGCTGCTACGGCTGGCTGCCGGCGGCGGCGGACCCCGGTGCGGAGGCGATCTCTGCGATCGCATCCATAGTGGGAGACGGGGAGGATTATCTCCCGCCGCCCAGGATGATGGAAGCGCTGGATGCCGTTAGAGACGCCGCAGGGATTTTTTATCATTTTTCTCTTCCGTCGGCGATTATCAAGAAGGAAAGAGGATAGCCATGACCAATAAGATTTCAATCCTGCCGCTAACGAGGCTCGAGGGGCACGGCAAGGTCGAGATCATCCTTGACGATGCGGGCGGCGTGACAGACGCCTACTTCCAAGTCACAGAGTTCCGCGGCTTCGAGAAGTTTTGCGAGGGCAGGCAGGTAGAGGAGCTGCCCCGCATCACGCCGAAGATCTGCGGCATCTGCGCCGGGGCGCACCACCTGGCGTCGGCGAAGGCCTGCGATGCGGTTTACGGCGTCGAGGTCCCGCAGGCGGCCAAGAGGCTGCGCGAGGTGTTTCTTAACGCCCACATAGCCCACAGCCATATTCTCCACTTTTTCCTCTTAGGCATGCCCGATCTCGCGCTGGGGGAGGAGGGCAAAAGACAACGCAACGTATTCGGCTTGGCGGGAAGGTTCGGCAAAGAGATCGGGGAAGCGGCTTGTGACAGCCGGGGTTACGCGCAGCGGATTCAGGAGATAATCGGCGGGCACCCGATTTACCCCGTTTCTGCACTGCCGGGCGGGCTCTCCAAACCGCTCGGCGAAGAGGACAGGGCCGAGATTGAAAAAATGGCCCTCTCTCTCATGGAGTTTAGTCAGATGAGCCTCGAACTCTTCGAGAGCGTCGTGCTTAAAGACGAGCGGTTGCTTGAACTCCTGACCGGGGACCTTTACCGAGAGGAGACGCACTATGCCGGGATGGTCGACCGAGAGAATA
>DTYU01000161.1 GCA_012961725.1 Desulfotomaculum sp. | reverse complement strand
TCCCCCGTTTTCAATTCCCGTTCTTCTCATGCCTCCGCTTGTTATGGACGCAGATACCATTTACCGCTTCAGTTTTCATCGGAGAGAAGCGAAAAATTCTGTAGCAGTCCGGTGCGCTGCCGTGGCAGTGTTTACGAAGCCGCGTGATGGCAATCTCCCAGAAGGCAGGGATCCTCTTTTGGCGGCCATTGCGCTTAACATGACCCGAGCGAACGGTGGTAGAAAATGCGGCGGTCTTATTTTTTTGTATCGGTTCTGACAGCAATATTACTAATAGTACCGCTCATTTCTCCGTTGCTATTGGCCTATAGCGAAACCCTTGTCGGGCGCTTTAACAACGTGAGGCTCACGGCGGTACCCGGTGTTTTGCCGGAAGCCGCAGACGCCGCGTTCACTGAGCTTGACCACCTTTCGGAAACGCTTCCCTTCATTTTCCATGAAAAATGGCACGTCCGGTTGGCGGGGCCATGCCGGCAGACCCGGGACGGGTCATTGCTCACCGGTTTTTCTTTCCCCACACGGGGCAAAGCAGTCATCCTTGCCCCTTGCGGCGGCATGCTCGGTCCGGTCCTCGCTCCCGATCCGTCCTCAGGCAGAACCCTCATCCTCCGGCCGGCGGAGCCCGCAGTCCCGTGCTACGTAGCGGCCACGGTTGCCCACGAGATCGGACACCTCGTCCGGTTTCGGTTCTTTTCGCCTGCTGAACTCCGGCAGTACCTCCGCCTGCGGAACTGCCAGCAGGAGATCGACCCGGAAGAGCTTTTTGCGGAAGACTTCCGGTGGCTGTTCGGCTCTAAATTAGCAAAAGAAATACCCTTTCAGGGCGATGGGGTGACGCTGCCAGGAGAAGCAGCACGAAGCTTCATGATGAGAAACTTAGGGCATACGCTCTGAGGCGGCAATCACCCTGTAATCTGATCGAAGAAACCGGTCAACTTTCCGCCCTTATGGCTCAAAAACTCCTGCAACTCCGTCTCCGACATTGTCCGTAGTTCGTCGGGATCCTCTGGGTCGGCGTAACTCAAAAGCATGCGCTTGACGGCCCCTTTTTCCACCGTAACCAGGAGCACCACGGTCTGCCCGGCAAAATCGGTGGTGAACTCGAACTCGTCGAACTCCTCCGGCGGATCAGGTATATACCTTCCCTTGAGCCCGTAGCCGGCGAGCAGCCCCTCATCCTTGACCTTACTTACATCGAGCGTCTTGCCGATATACTGGCGAAACTGTTCCATAAACCCACCCCTATCTGCGCCATTGCGAGAGACTTTCCTACCGGTCCCATCTTAATGATGACAGAGAACGGCTGTCAAGTTTTTCTTCCGAAAGACTCAACTCCACATAGGCTCCCGCCGGAAACAATACCCGGAACTGTTTCCGCCCATGCCTTTGGTAGCCTTGCTTTTTTGAAACCTTCCTCGAAAAGCGGTTTTACCGAATAAGCTTTTGCCAAAGTTCCCCGCCCCGGTATATCCTGATCGCTACCGGTGCCTTACCGGGAAGGAGATGGCTGGCACAGGCCAGGCAGGGGTCGTAGGCCCTCACCGCCATCTCGACCATGTTTAAAAGCTTCTCGTCAACCGCACCGTTCTTTATCAGTTGCCGGGCGACATTTCTTACCGAGAGATTGATCGCGGCGTTGTTCTGGACGGTCGCCACAATAAGGTTCACCTGCTGTACCATGCCTTTTCTGTCGGTGACGTAGTGATGGTAGAGCGTACCCTGCGGCGCCTCCACCACCCCTACACCTGCGGCGGGCTTGGCCTGCGGCACGTTGCGCACGAGGTTGTCCGTAATCTGCGGGTCCCGCGCCAACTGGAGGATTCGCTCACTCGCGTAGAGCAGCTCCACCAGCCGTGCCCAGTGGTAGGCGAGTGTGTTATGCACCGGCTTCTTGCCGAAAAAGCTGTAGAGCTTCTGGTACGCCTCCTGCGCAAGCGGCGTGGCCATGCCGTCGGCCGCGTTCAGGCGCGCCAGCGAGCTGACCCTATACACCCCGCTCTCCGGCCCGTCAACGAAACCCTTCCACCCCACGCCCTTCAAGTATGGGAACTTGAGGTAACTCCAAGGCTCGACGTGCTCGGCGATGTGCTCGAGGTAAGCACTGCCCTCAAAGATACAGACCTCCTTGCCAGCGGGATCGACCACCCTCACCCGGCCGTCGTAAAAATTGACCTTATTCTCTCGGTCGACCATCCCGGCATAGTGCGTCTCCTCTCGGTAAAGGTCCCCGGTCAGGAGTTCAAGCAACCGCTCGTCTTTAAGCACGACGCTCT
>DTYU01000160.1 GCA_012961725.1 Desulfotomaculum sp. | reverse complement strand
CCTGCTCGGGCAAGAGGGGGCCGGGGCTGACTTATCCGCTTGGAGCTACGTCGCCCTGGCCGGCGCCGGGAAGTCGGGTGAAGCCGCCCGAGTCCACCGGGCCTGTGAGGCGGGACTCGCCGGACTGAGACAGGGCGACACCAACCGTTATTCCGCTTTGGTTTTCGCGGTATTGGCTGCGGGGGCAGATCCGCGGGCATACTGCAGCCGGGATTTGGTGCGGGAGATCCAAGAAGCGCAACTGCCGGGCGGCAAGTTCGCCGATAACGTCATCACCGGCGGGGAGAACTTAGTCAATGCCCACATCTGGGCCGTGTTGGCGCTGACGGCTGCCGGGGCAGCGATTCCCGACCCAGAAGGGGCGCGCCGCTGGCTGATCAGTCGGCAACTCGCGAACGGCGGTTTTAACTGGAACGCTGCGGAGAAAACCGCCGCCGACGTGGACACCACGGGTATGGCCCTGATGGCGCTCGCGGCTATAGGCGAAGACAAGGAGAGCCCTGCGGTGAAGCGGGCCCTTACGTTCCTGCGCCGGGTGCAGTTAAGCAACGGGGGATTCACCTCTTGGGGAACGGAGAACCCAGAGTCATGCAGCGCGGTCATTCAGGGTCTTGTGGCCTTGGGGATCGACCCGCGAGGGGCCGAGTGGCAGAAGTCTGGCGGCGACCCGGTCACGGCCTTGCTCAGTTTCCAGTTACCCAGCGGCGCGTTCGCCCACCAAAAGGGCGGGGAGGCGAACGAGATGGCCACGTATCAGGCGCTGATGGCGCTCGCCGACCTCCACTACGGTAGCCCTCTCTTCGGGCGGCTGCGTACGCAGCAGACAGGGGGGCGGCTGGTCCTCTTCCGGGTAGGGGAGAGGAGGTACATGGTGATGGCCGCCGGCAGCTATGCGGTAAAGGAGGCGGACGGGGTTCCTTTCATCGCTGCCGGCCGGACCTACGTGCCGGTCCGCCACTTGGCCGCAGCGCTGGGGGTGCCGACGGCGGGAATCAGGTGGTCGGCCGCGACACGGACGGTGACGCTGAAAAAGGGAGGAACAACCGTTGTCCTGGTACCGGGAAAGCGAGTCATCACCATCAACGGCCGGACGCGCAAGATAGATGCGGCGACGGTGCTCAAAGGCGGCCGCACCTATATTCCCGCCCGCTATGTGGCGCAGGCCTTTGGCTACGACGTCGCGTGGGACGCTTTGACCAAGAGCGTGACCGTCAGCGGCTGATTCGAGGTGCGGGAAAACGATGCTGGCCGCCTTCTGCTACCAAGATAGAGGGACCCTGCTTCAAGGATTGCATACCGGTGCCGCACTCTTTTACCTGGCCACGCTCTGTTTGTTGGCCCTTGTTCTTGCGCACCCGCTTTATCTTGCCGGCCTCTTCTTGGTGCTCATATTGGCTATCACCGCCGCCGGGGCGCGGACAAGCTGGGCGGCGTACATGAGGGCTGGGGTCTGGCTCGTTGCGCTCATCCTCCTGATTAACCCCCTCGTTTCCCGTGCCGGGGAGACGGTGCTGTGGCAGGGGCCGTCCCTCCCGGTTGTGGGGGTGCTCACTATCTCTCTTGAAGCCGTCTGCTTTGGTGCGGCCATGGGGTTGCGCCTGCTGGTGATCCTGAGCGTTTTCTGTCTCTACAACGCGATCATTCACCCGGATAAGGCACTCAGCCTCCTCTCCCGGGTCCTTTACCGGTCGGTTTTGGTAGTCGCCTTGGCCACGCGGCTGCTGCCTGCAATGGTGCGCCGGTTGGCGAGCATCAAGGAGGCCCAGCAGATGAGAGGACTCGATTTTGCTGCCGGGAGCCTTAGAAAAAGGGTGAAAAACTATTCGCTGCTTCTAAATATCTTGCTGCTGTCCTCTTTAGAAGGAGCGCTTGAGACGGCAGAGGCCATGCAGGCGCGGGGCTTCGGCCGCGGGCCCCGCTCCCGTTATCAACGGGAACTGCTGCGCCCGCGGGATATCTGCTGCTTCGCGGGCAGCGGGTTGGCCTTGGCCGCCGGGGTGTATGCAGCGGCAGGCGGGGCGGCCGGATTTAGCTACTACCCGGAGTTGGCGCCCTTAAGTGTTTGCTTTCCCCGGCTTCTGCTCCTGGCGGTTATGCTTATGGGTCTTCTTGTCCCTGTGGCCTTGGCTTGGGGGTGGCGGCGTTCATGCTCTTTACGGTCGAGAATCTGACATACTGGTATCCGGAACGGGACCGGCCGGCCCTCAAGGATATCAACCTCTCGATTGATGAGGGGGAGTTCATCCTCGTAGTTGGCAGCTCAGGTTCAGGCAAGTCCTCGCTGGCACGGGTCCTGGCCGGGCTGATTCCGGAGTTCTACGGCGGGAGGGTCTCCGGCAGGGGGCTTTTCCAGGGCCGTGACCTCCGTGAGGTCGGCCGGCGG
>DTYU01000159.1 GCA_012961725.1 Desulfotomaculum sp. | reverse complement strand
GCGCGCCAGCACCAGTAGCACGTACTGCGCATGCATCTTCAAGGTTCATGGTTCGGGGTTCAAGGTTAGGGAGAATTCGGGTGAAGATTGAGCGATTTGAGGAGATTCACGCCTGGCAAGCTGCACGAGAATTAACCAATGCGGTCTATCAGGCAAGGGTTACGGTTACTGATCTCCGCGCCTCGGCCTAAAAAGCAATGGCTTCTTCAAGGTATGACCTTCGGCTTTTCGTAGAAGAACTCCGGCAGGACCCCCGGCTCCACTTCCTTATAGCGGGAGCGCAGCACCACAAAGTCCACCCGGCGGTTTTGCCGCCTGTTGGCGTCGGAGTCGTTCGGTGCTACGGGACGGTATTCGCTGTACCCGGAGGCGGAGAGCCGCTCCGGCGGGAAGTCTACGGAACGCAAGAGTTCCTGTACGACGCTTGTTGCCCGGGCGACCGAGAGCTCCCAGTTTGACGGAAAGCGGGCGGTGCGGATCGGCAGGTCGCAGGTATGGCCTTCTATGCGGATGTAGTTGTCGGTCGTGATTAGGATCTGACCGACCTTGCGCACGATCTCCCTGGCCTGGGGGGTGAGTTCCGCGGAGCCAAGCGGGAAGAGGGCGGTGTTCTGGATGCTGACCACTACGCCGCGCTCTTCGATCCGCGCGGTCATCCGGCCGGCCAAGCCCTGCTGTCTTGCGTATTTTTCAATCAGCTCTTTGATCTTCCGGAGCCGTTTCTCTTCGGCCTCACTGCTCAGCGTAAACTTTGATTGTATCCGGTCCTCGGAAACGGGTGCACCGGAAACCACCGAGGGCCCCTGCCCTTCAAGGATCATAGAGGCGCCCCCGCCGAGCGCCTTGGAGAGCGATTCTGCAATGCCGGCAAACTTCTTTGCATCAATGTTACTGAAGGTGAAAAGTACGATAAAGAAGATCAGGAGCAGGGTGATGAGGTCTGCGTAAGTGATCAGCCACCGCTCATGATTAGCCTCTTTAACCTCGCTCTTACGCCGTCTCATACGCCTCGCCCGCCTCCTTTTCGGCCTCGGCCTCCGCGCGCTGTTTCGGCCTGAGGTAGGCGGTCAGCCGCTCCCTGATTAGAATCGGGTTGTTCCCGGCCTGCAGCGCCAAAAGGCCTTCGATCATCATCATGTAGGCGATCTCTTCCTTGGCGCTTAGGTTTTTTAGCCGGGCGGCGATCGGGAAGTAGAAGACGTTTGCGCTACAAACGCCATAAAGTGTTGCGGTGAAGGCCAGTGCGATAGCGGGGCCGAGCGATTCGGGGTCCGAAAGACTGCCCAGCACGTGGATAAGACCCATGACGGTACCGATGATGCCCATGGTGGGAGCATAGCCGCCGGCCTGGTTAAAGATCTCCTGACCCAATTTATGGCGTTCCTGCATGGCGTACATCTCTGTCTCCATAATGCTGCGTACGACTTCGGGGTCGGTGCCGTCAACCACCAACTGAACGCCCTTTCGCAGAAAGGGGGAATCGATCTCCTTGAGCTGGTTCTCCAAATAGAGCAAGCCCTCGCGGCGGGCTTTTTCGGCTAACTGAACAATTGTCTCGATCAGTTGCACTGGGTTGATTGGCTTGCTGAAAAGGATTACCTTAAAAAGCTTCGGGATGAGCATTATTTCGTGGAGCGCGAATCCGGCCATTGTCGCACCTAAGGTGCCGCCGAAAACAATGAGCATCGCGGACGGTGCTATCAGCATTGTTATATGCCCGCCTTCTGAGAGAAAACCGATCACCAGCGAGGCCGCCCCGATCGTTATTCCGATAATTGCCGCGAGATCCATGCACGCCCATCCTTCTGACATATTTCGCCTGTCTTCACTATTATTCGGCATGAGCCATGGGGTTCCTTCATATCCCGATGGAAATTTTCCGCGGTTTTTTGGGGGCTGAAAGTCGGCAAAGAACAGGCCGCTTAACCTTACGAATGACTGGGCTGGCAGGAGTTTGAGCTGCTGAGCAGGGGTAAAGTTGTTCGCCGGAATAGTCGATAAGAGAATAGAATGCAGGCCTTGCAACAGGTGATGTGGCTGACGTCTCTGATAGGCCGGCGGGTAAGCCTAAGGCGGTCTCATAGCGAGGGTGACAAGGAGGGGAGGGCATGGCCCAAAAATTTGAGATTGCTAAAGACGAGGAACAGGTGGTCGTTTTCCAGTTGGCTGATCAGACTTACGGCATGGATATTGCCGCGGTTTCCGAGATCATCCGGATGGAAAAGGTCACCTATGTACCGCGGGCGCCGGAGTTCGTTGAGGGGGTCATAAACCTCCGCGGCAGGATCATTCCGGTTATTGACCTGCGTGGGCGTTTTGGGCTGAAAGGCGCAGAACACACCCGGCAAAGCCGGATCATTGTCGTGGAAATGGCTGGGGTGACAGTCGGGCTGATCGTTGATGCGGTGCTCGAGGTACTGCGGATTCCGGCGGAGAGCATAGAGCCGCCGCCGGCGATGGTTGACGGGGTCGATGTTGCTTACCTCCGGGGGATCGCCCTTTTCGATGGCAGAATGATCATCCTGCTGAATCTCGAAAAAATACTGGAAGAGGATGAAAAAGAGACTCTCGGAGAAGCGGAGGCGGCAGCGGAGGTAACGGTTTAGGAGGAGGGCCTAAATGTTCTCGGAAACGGAGATAAGCGTTTTCTTGGACGAGCTTGATGAAAAGATCGAGATTCTAAACGAGAACCTTCTTCTCATGGAGAAGGAGGAGGGCAACCCTGAGTTACTGCAGGAGATTTTCCGGGCGGCACACACGATAAAGGGGTCCTCTGCGGTGATGGGTTACGACCGAATGTCGCAGCTTACGCATGAGATGGAAAACATCTTTGACCGCCTGCGTCAGGGAACGCTTGATATTTCTTCGGATCTGGTTGACTTGTTGTTTGAATCATTGGATCTGCTCAAGTCCCTGCGGGATGAGATCACCGGCCGCGGTACTTACGTCGATATTGAAACCACGGTGAGTAAGCTCCGGGAGTTTGCCAGCGGCCAAGATCATAAAGCCTGCGAACCTGCGGCCGCGGAAAGAAGCACAGCCCCTCCTGCCGGCTGTGCCTCCAACCTTACAGAGGCGGAAGAGGACGTCGTTCGTGTTGCGCATATCCGGGGAGTAAAGGCTTACTGGGTTCGTGTTCAGGTCGATCCTCACTGCCAGATGAAATCGGTCCGCGCGTTCTTGGTTTTTGAAACCCTCCAGCAGTACGGAGAAATCATCAAATCCATACCGCCCGCCGAGGATATCGAAAAGGGGGAGTACGGGGATGTCTTTGAGCTTGTGCTTCTCAGTCATGAGGATGCCGGTATCATAAGAAATCTGCTTATGACCATCGCCGAGATTGAAGCGGTGACAGTAAACCCAATAGTCCTGTCGGATGAGCAGCCCGGGGTTTCTGCGGTGAGTGAGCTTGCGGAGAAGACGATTCCCCCGGATGGCGTACAGAAAGCAACCGATACAGCAGAGGCCAAAGGGCGGGAGGAGGTCTTAAAGCAGGCGAAGACGGTGAGGGTTGACGTACAGAAACTTGACAATCTTATGAACCTGGTAGGAGAGTTGGTAATCGACCGCACCCGTCTTGAACGGTTTGTGGAGATTCTTCAGCGCCGCTACGGCACAAACGATTTAGTGGAAGTGGTGGATGAGATATCGACCCATCTTGTACAGTTGACTAACGACCTCCAGGAAGAGATTATGAAGGCCAGGATGCTCCCGATTGCACAGGTTTTCAACCGGTTCCCGCGGATGGTAAGGGATTTGGCACATAAGTTAGGCAAAGAGATAGATTTCATTGTTGAGGGAAAAGAGACGGAACTTGACCGGAACGTGATCGAGGTGATCGGTGATCCGCTCATTCACCTGCTCCGGAATGCGGTAGACCACGGGATCGAGCGTCCGGAGGAAAGGGCGGCGGCCGGAAAAGCCAAAGCCGGAACCATCCTACTGAAGGCCTACCATCACGAAAACCACATAGTCATTATCGCTGAAGATGACGGGCGGGGAATCGACGTCAACAAAGTTCGCCGCAAGGCGGTTGAGAGAAGTCTGGTGGACGAGGAAACTGCGGCCCGCCTGCCGGATGCCGAAGTACTGAACTATCTCTTCTTGCCAGGGTTTTCGCTGTCGAGAGAGATAACCGACCTCTCCGGCCGCGGTGTCGGCTTGGATGTTGTTAAGAAAAATATTGAGCAGATAAACGGCTTCCTTGAAATGTCTTCGGTCTTGGGACAGGGGACAAAGTTCACCGTTAAGCTGCCGCTTACCCTCGCGATCATTCGCGCCTTAATGGTGTCGATAATGGGCCAGGTATACGCCTTCCCTTTGGCCAATGTTATGGAGACGATGCACGTTTCCCGCAGCGACGTTAGAAGGGTGCGCAACGCAGAGGTGATTGCGGTCAGGGGCAAAATCCTGCCGCTTATCTGTTTATCGGCACTGTTCAACGGACCTAGACCCCAGTCCCATAGGCTTTCTGTCGTCGTTGCCGGGATTGGCGAACGCCGGGTGGGTGTGATAGTCGATGAGCTTTTAGGCGAACAAGAGATCGTAATCAAGTCGCTTGGCGATTACTTGGGACGCGTTCCAGGTATTTCCGGGGCTACTATCTTAGGTGACGGACGGGTTGCGCTGATTATTGACGTAAGGGCGCTTCTACGAGAAGCAGCCCGCGAGGTCACGGGAGAAGCGCTCTATGCGGCCGGTTAGGGTAATGATGGTGGATGACTCTGCGCTTGTGCGCCGGGTTATCGGCAGGATGCTAACTGAGAATCCAGGCATAGAGTTGGCAGGAACGGCGGCGAACGGGCAGGAAGCGCTGCAGAAAATACAGGAAGTAAATCCCGACGTAATCGTGCTTGATGTCGAGATGCCTGTAATGGATGGGCTTGAGACGCTGCGCCGGCTGATGCAAACCCGGCCCGTGCCGGTGGTGATGCTGAGCGCGTTAACCCGGGCAGGAAGCCGGGCGACCCTCGAAGCGCTGGCTTTAGGTGCTGTTGACTTTATCCCGAAGCCGGCGAACCCGGCAGGACTACCTGCGGTGGTAGACGAATTAGCGGCGAAGGTTAAGACCGCCGCTACCGTTTCTTTAAGGAATGTTGTCCAGCGGGGAGCGAGGCTCGAAAAAACATTACCCGGAGCCGGGTTCAAAACAAAGGAAGTGCTGGGTAGCGGAAGGCGGGAACTGGTGGTGATCGGCTGCTCGACTGGGGGACCTGCGGCGCTGCAGGCGATCATTCCTGCTTTGCCGGCTGACCTTCCGGCAGGCGTGGTGGTCGTGCAGCATATGCCGGCCGGCTTCACCGGTGCTTTGGCCGAGCACTTGGCAAAACGGTCTTCCATTAAAGTAAGGCACGCAGCCGATGGTGAAGCGGTTTCTCCAGGTCAGGTGTTGGTTGCGCCTTCGGGCTTTGATCTTTACTTTGATGATCGGGCCGGTAAGGCCGCGGTTAAGGTGTTTGCCGGGAATAAACCCGCATCTCCTGGCGCTTTTCATCCATCGGTGGATAAGGTGATGGTTTCGGCGGCGCGGTTTTTCGGTCCAAAGGTCTTAGGGGTGTTGTTGACCGGCATGGGCGACATCAAGGACCTCGGTGCGCTTCCCGCGAATGCGTTCCTTGTGCTGGAATACGGAGAACCTGCACCGTTCCGGATCTTCGGCTGGG
>DTYU01000158.1 GCA_012961725.1 Desulfotomaculum sp. | reverse complement strand
TGCAAAAGAATCGAACCAGGATTCAGTGCTTGGGAGATTGCGGCCGCAAGATGAATTGGCCGACCGGCTGACAAGCGGCAATACCAAAGGTTTATTCATTTGGGGAGGTGGTCTGCTTCAATGCGAACCGGGAAATCAGACGTCTATGCTCCGGTCTCCGCAATGGCTGGTGCTGGTTAACTGGTTCAAGAACAGGGAGGATTTTGCGGCGAGTTGCGCAGGCATAACTGAAACATATCCAAAAACAGAGGCGTTTGTGCTGCCAGCGGCGGCACCTTGGGGAAAAAGCGGTTCCGTCATTAGTGCCGGCCGATGGGTGCAATGGTGTATCAGGGCAGCGGAACCTCAAGAACAGGTCAAGACCCCGCTTTGGATCATAGACCGCCTGTTTGTGGCGTTAAGGGATGCGTACCACGGAAGTGGTGTTTCCTCCGGGGGTGTCGTAAAGGTCAAGTGGGATTATGCCGGCAAGACCATCCCGGATGCAGTACTGGTTGCAGCCGAAATGTACCCGTCTTTTTTGGAACACGGTAGGATTTTGGATAAGCAGGCGGCGTCTGCGCAAGCTTCCATGGTATGCGGTTTACAGGATACAGGTTATCGGGGGGGGAGAGAACTTTCTATGCGGCGGAGCCTTGATCACCGAAGGTGGGGTTTTCTTCTGCCGCAATAACTCTTAGGGAGTTTCCGGTGGTATGCCCGTTTACAACTGGAGGTGTAGAGAGTGGGTTATGGGTTCCTGTTTGATTTAACGAAGTGCATAGGGTGCCGTGCCTGCATCGCGGCCTGCAGGGATTACAACAGTAAGTACCTGGTACCCAGCAAGAAAGGGATCAACGACCTGCCGCTGGACAGCGGGTTGGACAGGAGGCTTCCCAAGGCCCAGTGGGACGAACAGGCGCCGCTTACCGGCAGCAACTGGCTTAGGATACATGCCCGTATGGTTAACCGAGACGGGCAGATCCTCTGGCGGTTTGTGCGGCGCTCATGTTTTCATTGTGAGCGCCCCACCTGTGAGGCCGTCTGTTTTGCCCACGCCTTTCGCAAAACGCCCGAAGGCCCTGTAATATACAACCGGTCGTTGTGCGTCGGCTGCCGGTACTGCATGATGGGTTGCCCCTTCAACATCCCGAAATACCAGTGGAACGAGGTTTTCCCCGAAGTCAGCAAATGCCGGATGTGTTATGAGCGCACAAAGATCGGGGCGCCGCCAGCCTGTGCCTCGGCCTGCCCCACGGAGGCCATACTGTTCGGTGACCGGGATGAGCTGTTGAGCGAAGCGCGCAGAAGGATCAGGCAAAATCCCGGTGTCTATGTTGACCACATATACGGCGAGAAAGAGGTTGGCGGCACGTCTCTGCTTTATATCTCGGACGTAGACTTCAAAGACCTGGGAATGAAGACGGAACTGACGGAAAAGCCGGTTCCGGAGTATACGGACCGGGCACTGAACTGGACCCTCGGGGTTGCGGCGGTCTACGGGGCGGCTATGGCTGCACTTTACGTCGCGACCAAGCGTCAAGAAGGGGAGGCCAAAAAATAGGCGGTCGGGTAATAATTTAGTATGGTGTCCCCGTAATTTTCGAAGGAGGCGAAAGTAGGCATGGCAAAGGCAAACTCCGGAATGTTTTACTACTGGGAGGACTACTATACCGAATACGACGCGATTTTCGGCGGGAAATGGTATTTCCGGATGAGCTGGTACCGGGTCGTCGGTTTGGCGTTGATCGGCCTAATGCTTTTCTCTATGGCCTACCGTCTGATCCGCGGTCTCGGTCCGGCAACGAACTTGAATGACCACTGGCCGTGGGGTCTGTGGATTGCCTTCGACGACTTGTGCGGCATTGCGCTTGCAGCAGGCGGCTTCTTTACCGTGTTTGTGGCGCATATCTTGAACCTGAAACCTTATAAATACATAGCCCGGGCATCGCTGATAACGGCGTGGTTTGGCTACATTGTGGTAAGCCTCGGTGTTTTAATGGACTTGGGCCGCTGGTACAACTTCTGGCGACCGTTTGTTTCGTGGGGCTACCACTCGTGGCTGTTTGTGGTCCTTCTATGCGTTGTTGCTTATCAGGGTGTGATGACCTTTCAGTTTGGACACATCTTCTTTGAACGGGTTAACGCGCCGCGCCTGAAGGAGATCTTTGATAAGATTCTCCCGGTAATTTTCGTTGCCGGTCTCGTGATCGCGCTTCTTCACCAGTCGGCACTGGGTAACCTCTACATCGCGATGGTCGACAGGCAGCACCCGCTCTGGTGGTCGATGCTGATCGGTGTCTTCTTCTTTCTCTCCGCGGTTTTTGTGGCGCCGGCCATGTGTGTCATAGAGGGGATACTTGCGTCCAAGGCGTATAAGACAGACTTCCGCCATGAGGTACCGCTTTTAGAGCCGCTGCTCAAGGTGAGCTTGTGTGTGATGGTGGTTTACTTGATTGTGCGGCTTATCGATTTGGCGGCCCGCGGTCATTTCCTGGCGATCTTTGAGGGCAGCGTCCCTTCGGGCCTCTTCTTGTTAGAAATCTTCTTGGGCATAATCGTCCCCATCATCCTGATCGCCAGGCGTAAAACAAGGAAGAGCGTACCGGGGATGGTCACTGCGGCAGCGCTGATCGTCGGCGGCGTGATGCTGAACCGGATGAACGTGGTGTTTACCAGCATGTACCAGGATATGGGCGGCAGCTACTTCCCCCACGCCATCGAGTTTTCGATAAGCATCGGTCTGGTCACGCTTTGCATAATGGCATACTGTTTCTTCGTGGAGAACTTTAAGGTAATGCCGGAGGAACACGAGCACCACCATGAGGAGCATCACGCGGAGGAACATGGCGGGCAGCTCGAGTTGCAGCCTGCGCACCATTAAGTTGCTGTATTAGAGAATAAGCCGAACAAGGCAAGTCGGCTAAGGGGCAGGGCGTTCCTGCCCCTTTAACATTTTTTTCATGCTCTTTTTACATTAAACGGAGGAATTTTCCTATCGCTGACGAATATAGTTTTTCAAAAAGGCCGGACGGAAGGAATCGCAAGAAAGCCGGAGGAAGGGGTAGAGAAGAAGTCTTCATGTCAAGAGCCGTTTTCCCGGCAGTTGACCTGCGGTACCGAAGCTGAGTCAGAGTAGAGAAGGAGGTCTGGCGGATGGAGGTCCTAAAGGTTTCAGCAAGGTCAAACCCAAACTCTGTCGCGGGTGCCCTGGCCGGTGTTCTCCGGGAGCGCGGTTCGGCCGAGATCCAGGCCATAGGTGCCGGGGCCATCAATCAGGCAGTGAAGGCGATAGCGATCGCGCGGGGATTTGTAGCGCCGAGCGGAATGGATTTGATCTGCATTCCGGCGTTTACAGACGTGGTTATTGACGGTGAAGAGCGAACGGCGATTCGTATGATCGTCGAGCCGCGGTAGTTTTGAAAACAGGCAGCCTCCTGCCGGCGTAACCGGGAAGGGGGTTTTCCTTTTTAATGAGGCAAGATGCCCGGCGACTCCATGCTAACGCCATTGTGGTCGATTGCCACTGTGATACACTCTCGTTTCTGGCCGAAAAGGGCGGTTCTTTTGAAGCGGGGACGAAGGGGCAGGTTGATCTGCCGCGGCTTAAGCGCGGCGGTGTGAATATCCAGTTTTTTGCAGTCTTTGTCTCGCCGCAGTACCGGGGGGCATACCTGCGGCGTGCCCTCGAGCAGGTCGACATCTTCGCGCAAATAACCTCTATCTGCAGCGAAAAATTAGTCTCTGTATGCAACCCCTCTGGACTTGATGCCGCTTTGGCCGAAGGCAAGATTGCGGGTGTGCTGGCCATTGAGGGGGGACATGTGGTTGAGGGCAGTATCGGCGTCCTCCGGGCTTTTTATCGAGTAGGTGTCCGCTGCCTGACACTGACCTGGAACTGCCGCAACGAACTCGCCGACGGGGTGGCGGAAAACGAAAGCGGCGGAGGGCTTACGTCCTTCGGCCGGGAAGTGGTTAGGGAGATGGAAAGGCTGGGTATGATGATCGATGTGGCGCACTTAGCGCCCGCGGGGTTTTGGGACGTGTTGCGGCTGGCCCAGGGCCCGGTGATCGCCTCCCATGCGAACAGCCGGAGACTCTGCGGCCATCCCCGCAACCTTACGGATGATCAGGTGCGCGAGCTGGCGGGGGGCGGTGGTGTGATCGGGGTGAGCTTTGTGCCGGAGTTCATCGATCCCGTAAGGCCGACACTCGACCGCCTGGTTGACCACATTGAGCACCTTGCGGCCGTAGGCGGCTCCGGCTGCGTTGGCATAGGCTCCGATTTCGACGGTGCGCCGAGGATGGTTACCGGCCTGGAGGATGCGGCCTGTTTGCCTTTGTTAACTGAACGTCTGGTAGGGCGCGGCTGGCAGGAGGCGGATATCCGGAAGGTGCTCGGGGAAAATTTCTTACGAGTGATGAAAGAGGTCTGGAAATGAAGGCGCGGCTGAGTGATCTGCCGGTTTTGCTTGAAAATTATTGCCCCAGTGGATAAACCGCACAGAGAATCCTCGGAGGTCTGCCCGACAGGATGTCGGACTTTAGAAACGAAACAGCCCGCCTGGCGGGTATAGACGTAGAACAGTTTTGCGACTGGTGCGATCTGCATGTCCACACCACGGCGTCCGATGGTTCAGAGACGCCGGAGGAGGTTGTGGAACGGGCGATAGCTTTGGGTTTGGGGGCGATCGCCATCACCGACCACGATACGGTCGAAGGGATAAGACCGGCGCAAAGCACCGCTCGCGGGCGAATTCTGGTGGTGCCCGGGGTTGAAATCAGCACCGAGGAGGACGGCCGGGAGGTTCACGTCCTCGGCTATTTTATCGATCCCAGCCATCCCCTGATGCTCTCACAACTTCACCACTTACACCGGCAGCGCCGTGAGCGGGCGGCCAAAATAGTGGGGCGGCTGCAGTCTTTAGGCGTTTCGATTACCGTTGAGGAGGTTCAGCAGTCGGTACAGGGTGTGGTAGGGAGACCGCACATAGCCTGGATTTTGGTGGAGAAAGGTTACGCCGCTTCGATCGACGAGGCATTTCGGCGGCTAATCGGGCGCGGCTGTCCCGCTTATGTTCCGCGGGCCCGTTTTTCGCCGCTGGAGGCGGTGCGGTTGATCAGGAAGGCAGGCGGCGCCCCGGTATTGGCACATCCGGGGGTGAGCAGGAGCGAAGGGATCGTTGAGCGGCTGGTGGCGGCGGGCTTATGCGGCATAGAGGTTGATTACCCTGACCACACCGAGGCGCAGCGCGCAAACTTGCGCAGGCTGGCCGAAAGATACCGGCTGATAATTACGGGCGGTTCAGACTATCACGGTCCAAAGCACCGCTTTCCGTTAGGAGCGGCATTGGTACCTCTCAGCGTTGTGCAAAGGCTGCAGGCGGCAGCAAGGGGGCGGGGTGCATGAAGGTTGAAAAATGCCTTTGCTCCGGCGTCTACATCAAGGAGGTTCTGCATATTACTATTCCTGGAACCAACTTAAAAGGGAGGGGCAATCTTGTTCCAGGAGATTGATGAGGTAAGGCAACTGATGGCGCGAGTACGCGACCTTGAAGAGAAATTGGCCCAGGCACGGTTGAGCAGAAGGGTGCTGCTCCATCTTTTGGAACGGGTAGAGACGGACCGGAACGTTTTTCTAAGTAAGCTTGAAAAAGAAAACCGCCGGTTGCAACGGGCGAACGCACGTTACGCGCGGTCGATTCTAAGAAAGAACCAGCAAATCATCGAACTGCAGTCAAAACTGCTTGGAAAAACCAGTCAGAGCTCTTGAGACCCGCGACTTATCCACAAATTTATACACAGGCTGGGAATTGTTTCTAACTGTTCAAAAAGTTGACAGCTTACGGGACTGTAAAAACGTCCTTTTTTTGTTTAGCTCCCCTGTGTTATAATTGGAGCCTGAAAGGGGACGGGCGATGCGCGTAGCGGTCATTGACGGGCAGGGAGGCGGCATCGGCAAACACATCACGGAAAAGTTGCGACGTGAACTGCCCGAAGATGTGGAAATTTTAGCCTTAGGAACGAACGCCCTGGCAACATCTATGATGTTGAAGGCCGGCGCCAATGAGGGTGCAAGCGGCGAAAACGCGGTGGTCTGGAATGTACACCGGGTGAATCTCATCGTCGGCCCGCTCAGCATCCTGATACCGAACGCGATGCTCGGAGAAGTAACGCCGCGGATGGCCGAATCGATCGCCGCGAGTGAAGCCCCCAAAATACTCCTCCCTTTGCTGCGCGGAAGGATCGAGTTGGTCGGATATCGATACGAACCACTGCCGCACTTGATCGACGAGCTGGTTGGCCGGGTCAGGGATTCAATATGCAGCCTGGACCGGTAGAAAGATGAAGTATGTGTTTGTCATCCTGGCGGCCCTTTTGGTTGATCTCCTCATCAGCGATCCGCCCTGGCTTCCTCACCCGGTTCGATTCTTGGGCCGGGTGATTGCGTTTTTCGAGCGTCTCATCAGAAGATTGGGAAAGAACCGGATAATCCTTACGGCGGGCGGAACTGTCATTGCGGTGATTCTTCCGGTTGCCATATACCTAATGGTCGAGCAAGCCTTAGCGGTATTGTACGGCATGAACCGGGAAGTTGGAATCCTCTGCGAGGTCTACCTTCTTTCCACTGCCATCGCCCTGAAAGGCCTGGCAACTGCGGCCCAGGCTGTTCGTCGGCCACTCGCTGAGGGCAGCCTCTCATCGGCCCGGGAGCGGGTCGGCGAGATCGTGGGGCGGGAGACCGCGCACCTCGACACTGAAGGTGTAACGAAGGCGGCTGTTGAGAGTGTTGCCGAAAACACGGTCGACGCGGTGGTGGCCCCCCTCTTCTTTGCGTTTATCGGCGGGGCGCCGCTTGCGCTCGCCTACCGGACCGTGAACACGCTGGATTCGATGATCGGTTACCCTCACGGCGATTACCGGTACTTAGGCTGGGCGTCGGCGCGGTTGGACGACCTGTTGAACTATCTTCCTGCACGGTTAACCGGTGCGCTTTTTGTCATGGCAGCCTTCTTGCGGGGAGGAGATTGGCGGCGGGTATGGCGTATGCTGCGCCGGGATGCGCGCAAGCACCCAAGCCCCAACAGCGGGATACCGGAGGCGGCGATGGCGGGTTATTTAGGGGTTGAGCTGGGGGGAGCCTGTCGGTACAGGGGGGTTGTTATATTGCGACCGGGTATCGGTGAGCGCGTGGTAGGGCTTGAACCGGGGCATATCCATGCCGCGGTGAAGATGCTCTATACGGTGGCGGCGCTTGCCGTGCTCTTAGGGTCTGTGTTCCGGCTTTTAGGTGAGAGATTGACTGGCGGTTGAGGTTGGGAGGCGGCCGGATATCAGATTTATTTTGTCTTTTCTGCTGACGGTGCAAAATCTCACCTGCCTGCCGGTGGGGAGAGTCCCGTTTGACCCTGTTGCTTTCGGACGCGGGACGGCGTTTTTCCCGCTGGTGGGGCTGCTGGTAGGCGGCGCCCTGACCGCCGTATATTTTGGTGCCACCCTGCTCTGGCCGCCGCCGGTGGTCGCTGCCCTGCTGGTTGCGGGGGGGATTATCATGACCGGCGGGGTGCACCTCGACGGTTTTATCGATACGGTCGATGCCTTCGGCGGGCGGGATGCGGCCGAGCGCTTGGCGATCATGCGAGACAGCCGGGTCGGGGCCTTTGGGGTAACGGGAGCGGTTGTTCTGCTGCTCCTTCGGTTCGCCGCCTTTCAGTCGCTTGTGGCAGTAGGGGCTTGGCAAATGATCCTGCTCGTGCCGGTGGTGGGACGTACCGGGATGGTCTGGGCGATCCTCTTTTTTCCGTACGCGCGGCCTGAGGGCCAAGGCAGGCTTTACAAGGAGCATACCCGCTGGCCGGAGGCAGCGGTGGCGACGATCTTGGCGTTGGCGATAACTTCCGGTTTCGGCGGGTTTGCCGGCTGCTGCGTGGCATTGGCTGCTTTTCCAGTCGTCTTCCTCGTGTCGCTTTTTTTGAGCCGCCGTCTTGGGGGGCTCACCGGCGATACTTACGGGGCGATTGGCGAGGTACTGGAGGTCTTCGTACTCGCCGTAGGTTTGGCCTGTTATGGTTGAACGGAGTTGACTATCCGGGGCAAAGGTTTTATAATTTGCAAAACTGAATATGACCCGCCGTGGTGCCCTGATTCGGAGGTCGGAGGCCAGAGGCCGGAGGTCGGAAAAGCGTAAGAGTTCGGTTGAGGTGAAGCCCTGCTATGATTCCGACAAAATCGGCAGCCGATGACTAAGGGCCGAGTTAGGGAGCCGCGCAAAAGCGCGTATGACTCGTTTGCCAGACGAAGTTTTTCAGCGGCATCCCACGGGGAGAATAGGGAAGCAGGTGTAAGTCCTGCGCGGCCCCGCCACTGTAACCGGGAGCCGCTCCCGGAGTTTGGCCACTGCTCGATGATCAGTCAGTTGGGCGTGCCTACAGGAGAGTAAGGTGCGCCACGGGATTGGCTGCCTGGCGGGAAGGCCGGGAGCGGCGAGGAACGGAAGCCAGGAGACCTGCCACGGCTGGATTTTCGGCGTCCTTCGCGGGAAGGGGGTTGAAACGGTGGTGTTTCTTTGCCGTAATGACCCCGGTATTGCGTAAAGCGGGGTTGTTTGTTTTTTTTTGCGCTGCTTTGTTGACGGAAGTGAGTAAGACGGCGCAAGAGCGGGCTACGTTTATGAAACGAAGCGATTACGGTTCGGAGTTGGGGCGGCAGGAGTCGTCAACTGCCCGGAGGCGGAAGTGTGCGGATTTTTTCAAATGCCTTTAGTTCTATCCGGAGGAAGGATATTGAAGAGGCTACGCGAAGGCTTTACGACAGGGATGTGCGCGGCGGCCGCGGCGAAGGCGGCGGCGTTGCTCCTTTTTTACAGCAGCGCACCGGCGGCGGTCACGGTTACGGCTCCTTCCGGACGGAAGATCACCCTTCCGGTTGCGGAGGCGGTGGCAGGTGAGGGCTGGGCGCGGTGCGGCGTGGTGAAGGACGCCGGTGATGACCCGGACGTGACCGACGGGCTCACCATCTGCGCGACGGTGCGGCCTGCGGCCTCCGGGGTGGTGTTGCGCGGCGGCGAGGGGGTCGGCGTGGTTACGCGCCCGGGACTGGCGGTGCCGGTGGGCGAACCGGCGATCAACCCGGTGCCGCGGCGGCTGATTATCCAAGAGGTGGCGGCGGTGCTGCCGCCGGGAGAGGGGGCGGAGGTGACGATCAGCGTACCGGGCGGGGAGAGGGTCGCGAAGGAGACCTTCAATCCGCGACTGGGGATCGTCGGCGGGATCTCCATCTTGGGAACGACCGGGATTGTGAAGCCAATGTCGGAAGAGGCCTACCGGGACAGCTTGGCCTGCGCGGTGGCTGTGGCGGCGGCTGAGGGATGCCGCCGGCTGGTGCTGGTGCCGGGGCGGACGGGAGAACGGATCGCGGTTGCGGATTACGGCTTTCCCCCGGCCGCCGTGGTCCAGACGGCCAACTTTGTGGGTTATATACTTGAACGCGCGGCGGCGGCCGGGATTGAAGAGGTGCTCCTGTGGGGCCACCACGGGAAGCTGATGAAGGTGGCCGGCGGGATCTTTAATACCCACAGCCGCGTGGCGGACGGGCGGCTGGAGATCCTGGCCGCCTTGGCGGCGGCCGAAGGGGCGGCACCGGTCTTAGTAAACCGGTTGCTCGGCCTGGCTACCGTGGAGGAGGCGGCGGCGTTACTGGAAGAGGCGGGGCTGCGCCATCTCTTTTCTGCAGCCGCGGAGCGGGCGAGCCGGCGGGCGGCGGCCTATGTGCGGCACCGGCTCCGGGCAGGTGCGGTATTGCTTGATAGAAAGGGCACGATCTTAGGATTGGATCAGGCGGCACGCGAGATCGCGGGATCATTGGGTGTGACCCTGCCCGACATTCAGCAAACCAAGTATCGGGCTGCGGGTATTCAGCCCGGGGTTTACGTGGTGGGAATGGGACCAGGCGATCCCGCATATGTCACGCCGGCTGCCTGGCGGTATATCCGGGCAGCGAAGGTGATAGTGGGCGGGAATAGGGCGCTCTCGGCGGTACAGCCCCGGCCGCCGGAGGTGGAGAGTTACCGGATCACGGGCGGATACCGCCCGCTGATAGAGGTGATTGCCTCCCGGTGCCGGGAGGTCCCGGTCGTGGTGCTGGTTTCGGGTGATCCCGGTTTATTCAGTTTCCTGCGGACGCTTCGCCGTGAAAAGCCGGAGCTGCCGGTTACCGTGGTTCCAGGAATAAGCGCGGCGGCGCTCGCCTTTGCCCGTCTGGGGATGGGCTATGAGGACGCGGTATTTGTGAGTGTGCACGGGCGCGACGCCGGCGAAGAGGCTTTGCTTGCAGCGACTAAGGAGTCACCCAAGGTGCTCGTCTTCACAAGCCCGCGTCACCCGCCTCAGGCGGTGGGACGGTTTTTGGCGGCACAGGGGATGGGAGACAGGATGGTATACGTTTTCTCCAATCTCTCGCTGCCCGCCGAAAAATCCTTTAGCGGGCCGGCGTCGGAGCTGGCAGTAGCCCGGGAGGATTTCCCCAACGCGGTGGTGATCGTGCTTGAGTGATTTTCCCTATGTGACGCCAGGGATTCCGGATGATGCCTTTCTGCGTGACGGTGTACCGCTTACCCGTGAAGAGATCCGGGTGATAGTGCTTTCGAAGCTACGGCTGTTGCAGCAGAATGTTTTTTGGGATATCGGCGCGGGTACGGGCTCGGTGGCGATAGAGGCGGCGCGGCTGATGCCGGGCGGCAGGGTTTTCGCGGTTGAGGCCCGACCGGAGCGTGTCAGGCTGATCGCAGCCAACCAGGGGCGTTTAGGGACGGACATGGTCGTGGTGCAGGGAGAGGCGCCGGCGGTGCTGTACGGCTTGCCGCGGCCGGACAGGGTTTTCGTGGGCGGCAGCGGCGGTCGGCTGCAAGAGATTCTCGGCTACCTGCGCTGGATATTCCGCGTTGGCGGGCGGCTGGTGGTAAGCGCGGTGACCCTTGAGACGCTGCAAGGGATGCTGGTTG
>DTYU01000157.1 GCA_012961725.1 Desulfotomaculum sp. | reverse complement strand
TCTGATCTCCTCTTTGGCTTCCTCTCCAGCCGTTGGGGCGGCCTCCTCCTTAGCGCAGCCCGCCAGGGCGAGCAAAAAGACAAACGCAGTCATTACCGCAAGAATGCGGTAATGCAAAGAACGCTTAACCTTAAGCAAATTGTAAGCCTCCTTTCAACGAGTGATTTTTTCTTAAAGGATATGACTGCGCAGCCTTACACCTCCTTTCTCAGCCCCAAGAAGCGCTCCCGCAGCGACGCGTCCGCCAACAGCGCGCTCCCCCGCCCCTCCATCAGACAGCGGCCTTCGCTTAAGAGATACCCGTAGTCGGCCGCCTCCAAAGCCAAAAAGGTTTTCTGTTCTACCAGCAGAAGGCCGATCCCTCTTTCCTTTATCGCAGCCAGTTGCCGAAGGATCAGGGCCGCTGTTTTTGGTGACAGAAAGGCAAGCGGCTCATCCAAAAGCAACACCTGCGGCCGCCCCATCAGTGCACGGCCGATGGCTAAGAGCTGCCGTTCACCGCCGCTTAAAGTCTCCGCCCGGAAGCGGGACCGTCTTTTCAGTTCAGGAAACATTTCCAGTATTTCGCTACAGTCGGCCTGAATTCCTCCTTTATCCTGCCGAAAGTAGGCGCCCATTTGTAAATTTTCCACCACCGATAGGTTGGGGAAGACGTTGTTGACCTGCGGGACGTAGCCGATACCCGCGCGGGCGATCCGCCAGGCCGGGAAAGCAGTTATGTCCCGGCCCTCAAAAAGAATCCTTCCGCAAAAGCGGCGGACGAGGCCGAGCAACGATTTCAGGAACGTTGACTTGCCGCTCCCGTTGGGACCTACAACGGCCACGATCTCTCCGGCCTCCACCTTCACACTGATCCTTTCGACTATCACTGCGTCGCCGTAGCCGGCGGTAACCTCCTGCGCCTCTAAGACAGCCATTGATAGCTCTCCCCTGCGTATATGGTATAAAAGTCCGGGTGCGCGATCACCTCCGCCGGCTTGCCAGCGAGAACGATCCGGCCGGCATCCATCAGGTAGACATAATGGGCGAAGTCGAGCAGCATTTCGAGGCGGTGCTCTATCACCAAGAAGGTCAGCCCCTTCTCGCGCTGCAGCCGTTCGAGAGTCGCATATATCTTTCTGCCGAGGACGGGATTCACCCCCGCCGCCGGTTCGTCTAAAAGCAACATCACCGGATCGGCCATCAGCGCCCGGCCGATCTCAAGCAGCTTGCGCTGCCCGCCTGAGAGTTCACCCGCCGGTTTAAGCGCCAAAGGAGCCAGCTCCACTAGTTCAAGAATTTCGCGGGCCTTGTATGTCAGTCCCTTTTCCTTCTCCTGCCAGTGCCGGCGTGCGAAAAGAGCGGTGCCGAGGCCTGTACCGTCCTCCTGCCGAACGGCCAGCAGGAGGTTGTCGAGAACCGTCAGCCGGGAGATGAGCCGGGGGATCTGAAAACCAAGGGCCATTCCCTTTCGGTAGATGCGGTAAGGGGGAAGCCCGGTGATCGGCTCGCCGCGGAAATGGATCGACCCGCCGTCCGGCTTAAGGAGGCCGTAGAGAACGTTGAAAAAGGTGGTCTTGCCGCTGCCGTTCGGCCCTACCAAGCCGGTGATTGTTCCCTCTGTTACTGTAAGACTTGCTTCGTTTAGCACCCGCAGGCCGCCGAAATCCTTTATGAGCCTGTCGGCAACGAGGATCTCCACCGCAGCACCTCCTTTCTGGCAGCGGTCTTCACTGGCCCCTCTGGCAGAAGACCCTGCGGCCGGTACAGGAGGAATAAGATGATCAGCATTCCAAAGAGGATAAACTGGAGGTTGTTCGGATCGACCGGCAGGCTCAGGTAGTCTTTAGCGATACGTGTACCGCGGTTGATAAGCTCCACCGTAAGTCCGCCCAAAAGCGCACCCCAGTTGTTTCCCGGTCCGCCTAAGATCAGCATGATCCAGACAAAGAAGGTCACCAGAGGCAGAAACATATAGGGGTCGATAAAGGAGATGTACTGTGCAAAGAGCCCGCCTGCCACGCCGGCGATCACCGAACCGGTCGCCAGCGCGCCCGCCTTGTAAATCACGGTGTTCTTGCCGATCGCCTGCATGGCGGTTTCATCCTCCCGGATACCCCGCAGGATGCGGCCGTAGGGAGAATGGGTAAGAAGCTGCACCAACAGGAAGGTAAAGAGGAGGCAGAAAAGGACCAGACCGATATTTGCCAGGGCCAGCAACCTGACGGAGTCGGTAAAGGGAGCGAAGGCCCCCGGTACAACGATGCCCTGCACCCCCCCGGCGATTCCCTCCTGGGCCTTGATGGTTATCCGGAGGATCTCTCCGAAGGAGAGGGTGACGATGGCCAAGTAATCCTCCCGCAGGCGGAGCACCGGGAAAGTAATGAGGAAGCCGATCAGTCCCGCTGCCAGCCCCGCTCCTATCAGACATAAGTAACAGGGCATGTGCGCGCTTGCCATAACGGCATAGGTGTATGCACCGGCCATAAAGAAGGCCACCTTGCCGAAGTTACCCAGGCCCGTGAAGCCGTATTCAAGGTTCAGGCTGAGCGTCAGTAGGGCAAAGATGCCGGCGAAGACCAGAGTGTCGGCGATGTAAAAGAGAGGATCCACAGCCTCACCCCGCCAGGCCTTTCGGCCGAAAGATCAGCACCAAGATCAGGACCAAGAAGGCGATCGCCATCCGGTACTCGGTGGAAAGCCCGACCGCCTGGAGCAGGATCACGCCGAAATTTTCCGCCAGACCCAAAAGGAAGGCGGCCATGATCAAGCCGTAAAAGCTGCCTATGCCGCCCAAGATTACGACGGCAAAAATGGGCAGCAGGATGTCCCACCCGAGCACCGGTGAAAGCTGGGTATCCGCTGCCCGAAAGACGCCGGCCACCCCCGCGAAACCCGCGCCGAGGAAGCAGGTGAAAAAGGTGATCCGGTCGCGGTTGATTCCGGAGACCAGTGCCAGGTCGGGGTTGCCTGCGATCGCCCGGATAGCCTTGCCGGTTTTCGTCCGGGTCAAAAGGAGATGCAGCCCGATGCCCGTAAAGAGCGCGGCGCCGATGAGGTATAGCCAGAGGGCCGTTACCCTGACGGGACCAAGATCGAAAGCCTGCCAGACCGGCTGGTACGAGAGGGCCGCCCAACTCCACATTTCGCCGATCGAATAGCGGATGATGTACCCGAGGCCGATAGAGGCAACCATCAACGGGATAAGGGACGCCCGCCGGTTAACGAGCGGACGGAAACAGAGCAGATGGCTAAAAAGGCTTAAGAGGCCCGTGGCGAAGAAGGCCGCAGCCACCGCCAGCGGCAGGCTGCCGTCGGGTTTCTGCAGGAGAAGGTAGCCGATGTAGCCGCCGAACGTGATGAATTCGGCATAAGCGAAGTTGGGAAAGCGCAACAGACCGTAAGTGAGCGTAAGCCCCGTGCCGGCGAGAAGGTAGATGCTGCCGGTAATAGCGGCGTTAAGCAGTATCTGCGCAAACTCACCCAAAGGCGCTACACTCCCGGTGGAATTCTGTGCAACCGGCAAGGAGCTTCTTTATGCGGTTCAATGCCGGGTATGCCGGCGATTACTTCCCAGACTTGCTACCCTTGTCAGGATATCATAGAAAAGGGCACTTT
>DTYU01000156.1 GCA_012961725.1 Desulfotomaculum sp. | reverse complement strand
TTCGAAATTCCTACAGTGGGTTGACACGATCCAAGGTCTGACGCCGGCTTGACGGCCACTCCGGTTCAATTATAAAATACAACCGGTACGCAGATTAAGAGAAGTTCTGTAAAGAAGGGAAGGACCAAGTTGAGCAAGCGACTTACAATGGTCTATTGGAAGGGCGAAAAGTTCTGGTTGGGGAAACTCCTTGAATACCCAGAGATTATGACGCAAGGGGAAAATCTGGAAGAACTTGAAGAGAACCTCAGGGACGCCTACGCGCTGATGGTAATGGAAGACGTCCCTGAAGGCTATCAGGTCAAAGAAATAAACGTATGAAGCGGAGCGAGCTTACCCGACAGCTCACGGAGGCGGGCTGCTTCCTGTACCGCCACGGGTCAAGGCATGATATTTACGTGAACCCGGCGACGGGCCAGAAACAACCAGTTCCGCGCCATACTGAGATCGACGATACTCTTGCAAGACACATCAAGAAGCACCTTGGCCTCAAAACGTAAAGCCGGCTACCGCCAGAAAGGCTGCTTGAACACCGCTGATTAAGCAATTCTAAAAGAAAGTCTGCCCGCCCCGCGTTTGCTGGCTTCCCCTCTTTTTGGTATGATTGGGTTTTAGATAGTTCTAACCAAAACGAGGGGTGTTTTTGTGGAGAAATCTCAGGTAGAGCAAGGGGTTGGGGCATGTATTAAGGTATAGTAAGCTAAGTCATGAACTACGATGAAGCGATCGCCTACATGCAAAATGCGGCGGCGGCGGGTATAAAGCCGGGGCTGGAGCGGATCACCGCTTTGCTCGGGCGGCTCGGCAGCCCTGAGCGAGGTCTGAAGGCGGTCCACGTCGGCGGCACCAACGGCAAGGGCTCGGTCTGCGCGCTGCTGACGGGCGTCTTGACCGCCGCCGGATATAAGACCGGCAGCTTCACCTCGCCGCACCTACACTCTTACACCGAGCGGTTCCGGATAAACGGGGTGCCCGTGGAGCGCGCGCGGCTCGCCGGGTTGATCCGGGAAGTAAGACCGGCGCTCGATGCCCTCCGGAGGGAGGGGACTATCCCGACAGAGTTCGAGATCCACACCGCTTTGGCCTTTCTCCTTTTTGCGCAGGAAGCAGTCGATGTCGCCGTGGTCGAGGTGGGCCTCGGCGGCCGTTATGATGCCACCAACGTGGTTTTGCCGGAGGCGGCGGTGATCACGAACGTTGGGCTTGATCACACCGATTACTTGGGGGAATCGCTTGAGCGGATCGCGTGGGAGAAGGCCGGGATCATTAAACCCGGGGTCCCGGTCGTCACCGGGGCGGAGGGCCCGGCGCTTACGGTGATCGCTGAAGAGTGCGCGGCGAAAAAAGCGCCGCTTTTCGTTTTGGGACGGGATTTTGATGCCGTGGCGCGGGAAAGCAGCCTTGCCGGGCAGGTCTTTGACATCCGGGATTGGCTGGGCGGATACTCCGGGATGCGGATAAGGCTTCTGGGCCGACACCAACTCGATAACGCGGCCTGTGCCGTGGCCGTGGCGCGGCTGTTTGGCGAACGGGGTTGGGGTGTGGATGAGACGGCGGTAAGGGAGGGCCTGGCGGCGGCGGCCTGGCCGGGGCGGCTTGAGGTGGTGAAAGAAAAGCCACTAGTGGTTCTCGACGGGGCGCATAACGCCGCCGGGGCGCAGGCGCTGAAAGAGGCGCTTGAAGAGTACTTTCCGGGGCGGCGGATCGTGCTTTTGTTAGGAATCTTTGCGGACAAGGAGCGGGCGGCCGTAGCGGCGACCCTCTGTCCAATGGCCGCAGCGGTGGTGGTGACACGGCCGCCGGGGCCGCGGGCCGGGGACTGGCGGGAAGTGGCCGCACTGGCGCAGCGCTACGCGCCGGCGGTTTTCGCCGTAGAGGAGATTCCGGCGGCGGTGGCATGGGTGCTGTCACTTGCAGAGCCGGAAGACGTAGCGGTGATCACCGGATCACTCTACCTGATCGCCGAGGCGCGGGCGGTTTTGACCGGCCGGGGATTTCCAAAGAACTAACTCTCTATATAGAATTGGGCGCGGTAAAACGCGCCATAATAATTACGGGCGACCGGCCGGTCGCCCGTACAGCAGGCGGTCGGGAGGTGGAAAGTATGGAAGTGGACCTGGGCTGGAACGAGTTTAAGGAATGGCTCGGCAAGGGCCTCAAAGCAATGCGGCTGGTGGGTGTTTCCGATGAAAACGCCGAGGAGATGAGCTACCGTTTCGGCGAACTCTTGAACCGCTATATCGACTCCGCCAACCGGGAGCAGCGCCTTATCAAAGAGCTCTGGGATCAGGGAAACGAGATCGAGCGCCGTGCGCTTGCCTCGATGCTGGCGAGGCTGGTTGAGCGCGATACGCTGGAGCGAAAGAAGCCGTCGCGGCTGAGTGCCGAAGAGGGGCCCGACGAAACAACGGCGGGCCGGAAAAAGCCTTAAAAACCGGAAGAAGCCTTAATAAAGAAGTAAGAAGTCGGGGGCCGGAAGTCAGAAAGAGAGAGACGGACTTTGGGCCTCTTTTTTTGTGCCTGTTTTAGGGATAGCACCAGGCTTGACGACCGGAGAAAAACGTCTTACTCTATAGTAAGAGAGGAGGAGGCCAATGAAATTTGCAAGCTTGTCAAGCAAGGGCCAGGTGGTTATCCCAAAGCAGGTTAGGGAAATGCTCGGCGTCAAGTCTGGTAGCAGATTCCGGGTGGAGGTGGAAGAAAACCGAATAATTCTCGTTCCGGTCAGGGGAACCATCGGTTCTGACTTGTGCGGCCGGTTCCGGGGGGAGGATTTTCTTGGTGACTTGATGGCTGAGCATGAAAGGGAATTAGGTGTAGAAAGGCGCGAGGATGGCTGAAGCTGTCTTGGGGCGGATGACACTTGATTCCTGGGCTATCTTGGCCTGGCTGCAGGGCGAGCCTGCGGGTGTTTTGGTAGGAGAGCTTATCGCTTGGCGCGAGGGTGACAAAAAGAGAGGCGAGGCAATTAGGCATCGGTTTCCTAATCTTAGGAAGCCGCCTCTGCTTTTCTTAAACGTGATTAATTTAGGTGAAGTCTTTTATATTATCGGCAGACGCAAAGGGAGAAAGGAAGCCGGGCGCGTCGTCCAGCAGATCAGGCTGGCGCCGGTCACTATTGTCGAGGCTTCAGAAAGGCTGGTCTTTGACGCCGCCGGGATCAAGATGAGATATCCGGTGGCATACGCGGACGCTTTTGCGGTGGCTACCGCAAAAGTCGCCCGGAGCGCATTGCTGACCGGCGACCCTGAACTTAAGGAGATCGCGGATGTAGAGATTATCTGGATCGGCAACGAAAAAAGGAATAGGCGGAAGAATAGCACCTTGTGAGCTGTTTTCGAGGAGAAAAGCCGTCTGTTCCCCTATGCCTACTCGGTTATTTCCCGGCGGTGTATCTTTGTAATGTTTCGGGATGCCGCTTCTTTAAAGCTTCAACCAGCCACATCCTAATAAGCGTCTGGTATGGTATACGTAAACTCTGCGCCACGTCTTTCACTGCCTGCAAGGCATCCTCATCCAGACGAATGGTAACCGGGATTTTTTTGATCTTTGGGGCTGCGATCTCTATTTCCTGTGTTTCTTCTTTCAGTTCGTCCAGGTAGTCAGTAACAGCATGGGTTTCCCAGAACGCTGCTTCCTCCTCGGCAGACTGAAATTGTGGAATCTTAGACATTACCCGGACCTCCTTTTAAAGTATTTGCGCTCAGCAGGTTTCATGGGACGCGCGGTTATGGGTCTGACTATGCCTCCAGGTTTATACTCAAAAACAATGGTCAGATACCTTCCTGCGTCGCTACGGCCAAGGACGATGCGCCGTCCCGAACGGGTGTTGAGAAACCGGATGGGCCGGTTATGAAAGACTTCTTCGACCTCTTCTGGCCTAATGCCGTGCTTAAACGGTTTCCAGAGGTTGTTTCTATCCCATTCAAAGCCGGATATTCTTAAATGGCCCACCCGTATTTACGTTGTATTTACATTGTATTATTGCACGTGTTTTGTTGTCAAGAGGGATATAATTCGAGATAGACGCATGAAAAAAGGCGGATTCGATCTCCTGTTTCTTTAGGTCCCGCGCTTGTAGCAGCCGGTAAAGATCGATTTAAGTTTCCCCGTGCTGTCGGTGAGCCCGAGGTAGATATGGCCGGCAATGGTTGCCGCGCTTAGGAGCGTGCCGTAGTAAAGCAGGTTTCTTACCCGGTTCAAACCGCCGAGCCGCTTGATGGGGAGGGCGAAGAGCTTAGGGGCGTAGAGGAAAAAACCGAGCGGCAGGACGAGGAGCGCCGCGAGCGGCCAAAAGGTGTAGATGAACTTCTGCCCGACGTTGTATTTGCGGAATTTGGGCTTCTTCTCCGTAAGGTAAAGTTGGTACGCGGCGAAGGCCGGCAGTTTTTTGAGGTCATGTCTTTCGGGGAGGATCATCCGCCACTCCCGGCGCAGGAAACCGTAATAGAGGCGGGCGATAAGGCCGCCGGTGAAGAGCATCCCCGCCAGGTTGTGGAGCCTGCGCGCCGTGCGCAGGCTGCCGCCGGTTCGGGGCGGGTTGGTGATGTAGAGGCCGGTGGTAACCAGCGCGATCGCCAACGGTGCCAGGGTCCAGTGGAAGATCCGGGCCGGCAGGGTATGGCGCAGTTGCATCAAGCTTCCCCCTTCGAAAGTATAATGATGGAATTAAGGGGACACCGGAATTAAGGGGACACCATACTTAATTCTATTGGCATCTATCTCATAATTTAGTATGGTGTCCCCGTAATTTCGTAATTTTTCGCTGGCGGTTCATTCCTTCTGAATGATGTGCGTGGCGCAGGAAAAACACGGGTCAAACGAGCGGATGATGCGCCCGATCTCGATCGGCTCGCCGGGGTCGGCTACCGGGGTGCCGAGGAGCGCCTCCTCTACCGGTCCCGGCCGGCCTGCGTCGTCGCGCGGGGAGAAGTTCCAGGCGGAAGGGGTGATGATCTCATACCGGCTGATGCGGCCGCCTTCTACCTGTACGTAGTGCAGCAGCGGCCCCCGCATCGAGTCGGTAAGGCCGAGGCCCTCCCCGCTTTTTGGCGGCTTGAAGGGTGTGAAGACCGGCTCCCCCGGCGCCAGCTCTTCAAGCCACTCTTTCATCAGGCCGCAAAGGATCTCGGTCTCCTTGACCCGGGCGGTGAGCCGGTCCATGGCTGAGATACCGCGTCGGTAGCAGCCTGCGACCCACAGCCGCGCCAGCGGCCCGCCTTCAAAAGGCCTGCCGTTATAACGCGGGGCCTTTATCCAAGAATAGGCGCCGCTCTTACCGGGTTGCGGCGTTGTTTCTTGTTGGCCTGCTGGTTGCGGGCCGGCATCTTCCTTAAAATAGGCGTGGCGCAGGTGCTCCGCGATGGCGCTTGCGTCCAACTCTTTTGTTCCGTCTTCCTCTACCACCCCCGTGGGGAAGTGAAAGCGTTTCCGCTCCGGATCCACAGGCAGGAAGCCGTGAACAAGAATCCGCAGAGGGCGCCTTCCGAATTTGTAGTATTCCCGGTAAGCTTCGCTGACGGTTTGCAGATCTGAAACCATCTTTTCTTTTATGAACCTGCCGATCGTGTCAAGCTTCGCGCGTAAATCGAGCACAAGGGCGCCGTCCGGGGGGACGGTAGCGCCGCCGGGCAGGATGCCGTGCACAAACGGCGCCTTGCCGCCGAGGGCGGCCAGAAACTCATGGGCGATACGGCTGACCTTCACGGCTTCGAAGTAATGCTCCATTAGCCGGGTCTCGATCTTCGGGGCGAGACGGTAGCCGTGCCGGTAGCGGGGAATGAAGGGAGATCTTTCCGGCCCGCGGACAAAGTCGGGCATTGCAAACAGGTAGAAGTGGCGGATGTGGTTCTGCAGGGTATCGGCGGTCAAGATCAGGTTGCGGAGCAGGTGGCCGTTTCGGGGCGGCCGCACGCCGGCCAGGTCCTCCAAGGCGTAGGCGGCGGCGGTGGCGTGGCCGGCGGCGCAGATGCCGCAGATGCGCTGGGTGAGGTAGGGGGCGTCGCGCGGGTCGCGCCCCCGGAGCATGATCTCGAAACCGCGGAAGAAGAGGGTGCTTAAACGGGCCGCTACGACCTTGCCCTGCTCGATGGTAACCTCGACGTGACCGCGGCTGCTGGTGCGGGTAATCGGGTCGATAATGATCTGCCTGCTCATCGCGGAAAAACTTCCTTCTCCTCAGAATTCACAGATTTTACACAGTCAAGACGCCAAGATCGAATTGAGGGGACACCACACTTAATTTTGTCGGGTAAGCATTTCATAATTTAGTATGGTGTCCCCGTAATTTCGGAAGCATTTTTCTTAAAGCGTGCCCCGGACTGAACTGCTTCCTGCCCTTGCGCAGAGTCCGGCCGATCCGCCCGGTGGCGATGTTTGCGGCCAAGTGGGCCCCTATGCCCAGCGCCGTGGCTGCTCCGGTGAGCAGTCCCGCGCGGTCGGCGGCGAGTTTAACACCGGGCGTTTTTATATCTGGGAGATGTTCAAAAAAAGGCGCCGTGCCGTCCGGGAATTGCGGGCTCGTGCAGCCGATGCATGGGGTGTTTGCTCCCACCGGCCAGTTTGTGT
>DTYU01000155.1 GCA_012961725.1 Desulfotomaculum sp. | reverse complement strand
TATCTATATCCTGGGAATTCTGAGGACCGGGCTTGAGGCTCAGGCAGAGGAGTTCGCCGCATTGCTTCTTGTACCGCGGTTCGAGGAGGGATGAAGCTTGAAGATATCCTGTAGACTATCAGCACTTTCTCAAATGTCAACCCGGAGACCTTTTAATCTATACTAAATTGAGAAAGGGAAGTCCCGTTAGTTTAATATAAAGTAAGGAAGCCCTATTGTTTTGACGGTTCCGCGACACAGGGAGTTAGACCGGGGACTGCTGCGGGATCTCATCCGCAAAGCTGGGCTCACGGTGGACGAATTTAAAAGGCTTTTAGGTTCTGAAACCTAAAAGCCTTGGTATTTCTGGAGCGGGCGACGGGGATCGAACCCGCAGCCCCCAGCTTGGGAAGCTGGTGCTCTACCGTTGAGCTACACCCGCATAACGGATATCGGATGCAGGATGTCAGACGCAAGAACCCTTGTAGGAATTCGCTGCGCGAATTCCTTTCCATTTTCTAACCTCTGACCTCCTGCCTCTGACTTCTGAATTGGTGACCCCACCGGGATTCGAACCCGGGTTACCGGCTTGAAAGACCGGTGTCTTAGTCCACTTGACCATGGGGCCGTTTCTTGGGCTCTGCAATAACTATTCTACCCAATTAAGCGCTACACTGTCAACATCAAAGCCCCCAAAAGGCTCTTTGCCCGGTCGAATTCCACATAGCGATTCTTGACCGCAATCCATTGCTCGTCACATTTCTCAAGCAGAGATTCGAGATGCTTACTGACCCATACGTGGTCTGCTGCAAAGGCAATGAAGCCTCTTGCTCAATTGCCTACCCGTAGCGAATCTCCTCAACAAAAGGTTAGATGGCCGCTCTTACCGAACGTTTGGTGTACGAACGCCTGACCGCCGCCATTGGGCAGAAAGTGATTTACGTTGCTGCTTGCAGTGCTTCTTGTGCTTCGCGCGGGAGTTCAACGTAAACGAAATACGACTCCGGATAAAGATAATCTTCCCCGGATTCGTCAATAACTCTAAGGTAGCCTTCCTTTGCCGCTTCATCATCCGGAATAACCTGATATAGCTTGCGTTTTTCCAAATCATCACAATGCCTGTTCTCTATGCAAAGCACAAAAACTTTTTTTTTCGCTTCCCTCTCCATGGTTTCACTCCCAAAACCTCTTGATTTTCATTTTCTTTCTGCCTATTCCATGCGCTTCATACCAATGAATTTCGGCGTAACAAATCCTTCCGCTCCGCAGGCGGACCTTTGCAATTCCTTTCATTTTCCGCCATCGGCCAGGGCCATACTCTTTCCGGAGACGCATGATATCGCGTATTCTCCCACCGACAGCGATAGTCTCAACCTCTTTGATTTCCCCGATTATCTCAAAATACACAGCAAACGTCGCCTGTCATACTAATATTTTATGTGCCATGCTTAGGCAGTCAATCTAACTTTGACTTCGCCTTCGCCCTAAAACACGCTGTGGCAAACGATGGTCTGCTCGCGGCGCGTGCCCACGCCGATCATCGCGACCGGTGCCCCGGCAAGCTCCGAAAGCCGCGCAATGTACCGCCGGGCGTTCTCCGGCAGATCTTCAACCCGCCGCGCCCCGCTTATCTCTTCTTGCCACCCGGGCAACTCTTCGTATACCGGTTCGCACTCCCCGAGCATACGGAGGCTGGCCGGAAAGTCCGCTATTTCTTCCCCCTGGTGCCGGTAAGCGCGGCAGATTTTCAGCACCGGAATGCCGGTCAGTACGTCGAGTTTAGTGATGCAAAGATAATCAAGTCCGTTGATCCGGACGGCATACCGGGCGATAACCGCGTCAAACCACCCGCAGCGCCGCGGCCGTCCGGTGGTGGTGCCGAACTCCCGCCCGCGGGTCCGGATTTCCTCTCCCAGCCCATCATGAAGCTCCGTCGGAAACGGCCCTCCGCCCACGCGTGTGGTGTATGCCTTGGCGATTCCCATCACAGTGTTTATCACCCGCGGTCCCACGCCCGCGCCGACACAGGCCGCCCCGGCGGTAGGGTTGGAAGAGGTGACAAAGGGGTAGGTGCCATGGTCGATATCGAGCAGTGTCCCTTGAGCACCCTCAAACAAAACGTTTTTGCCCTCGGAAATCGCCTGGTGAAGCACGACACCAGTATCGGTAACATACCTCCCAAGCTTTTCGGCGTACTGAAGACACGCCCGATGAAGTTCCTCTAAGGACACTCCCTCCGTCCCGTAGACGCGCCCGAAAAGGCTGTTCTTGAACGCTACGTTCTCCGCCAGGCGGCGGCAGAGCGTCCCGGCGTCAAGGAGGTCGACCATCCTTATCCCGGTCCGTGCGGCCTTGTCCATGTATGCGGGGCCGATGCCGCGCCCCGTTGTCCCTATGCGCCCGTTTTCCTTGCGGTTTTCCTCCGCTGCGTCCTGAAGACGGTGGTAGGGCAGAATCAAATGTGCCCGCTCACTGATCAGCAGCCGGGCCATCTTCACACCGCGCCGCTGGAGCTCCTCTATCTCGGCGACCAACACGGCGGGGTCGATCACCACGCCGTTTGCGATAACGCAAGTCTTGTCGGCGTGGAGGATGCCTGAAGGGATAAGGTGCAGCTTGAACTCCTCCTCCCCGACCACCACCGTGTGCCCGGCGTTGTTTCCCCCCTGGTAGCGCACAACTATATCGGCCCGGGCCGCCAGGAAATCCGTTACCTTTCCCTTTCCTTCATCGCCCCACTGGGCGCCCACCAGGACCACCACAGCCAACACTACTCACCCCCAAGTCGCTTCGAAATCTCCCGCGCCACAACGACGCCTGAGGCGGAGGCCTGTACGAGCCCTCTGGTTACCCCGGCGCCGTCGCCCGCCGCGAACAGGTTCTTCACCCGGGTCTCTAAACAGGGGCTCAGCTCAAGCCGCGAAGAATAGAATTTCACTTCCGCACCGTACAAGAGTGTATCCCGGGAAAAGACGCCCGGAGCCACCTTGTCAAAGGCCTGCAACATTTCCACTATGCCGACGAGGTGGCGGTAAGGAAAAACCAGGCTGAGGTCTCCGGGCGTGGCCTCGGTCAGGGTGGGCTTTACCAGGCCTTTGGCCAGACGCTCCGGGTTGCTCCGCCGCCCTGCGAGAAGATCGCCCAGCCTTTGCACGATAATCCCGTTACCGAGCAGGTTTGCCAGGCTGGCGATATAACGGCCGTAGGCGATCGGCTCCTTGAACGGCTCCGTAAAAGTCTTGCTTACCAGCACCGCGAAATTGGTGTTCTCGGTTTTGCGGTAAGCGTGTGTGTGCCCGTTTACCGTAACTACGCCGTCGCTGTTCTCCGTTACCACCTCGCCGCCCGGGTTCATGCAGAAGGTACGCACCCTGTCTTCAAAGGTCCACGAATAATAGATACACTTTACCTCATAAAAGAGCCTCGTCAGGGGCGCCAACACCGCTGCAGGCACTTCCACCCGGACACCGATATCCACAGGGTTGACCGCCATCTTGAGACGCAGGCGCTTGGCTTCGTGGCGCAGCCACCCGGCCCCCTCCCTTCCCGGGGCCACAATTACGTACCTCCCCGTCAGAACCGCCCCGTCGGCGGTTTTTACGCCGTACACGCGGCCTTTTGAAGACAGTATGGATCCCGCCGGGCAATGCATCCGTATTTCGACCCGCGGGGCCAAGAAGTCTTCCATCCGCACCAGGACCTCCGCGCAGCGTCCCGTGCCCAAGTGCCTTATGGGCACCGGTACGACCTTAAGCCCAGCAAAGACCGCCCGGCGCATCACCTCTTCGTAATCTTCCTCCCCGCCGGCGCCGTAAACCGCCGGAGGCGCGCCGAACTCCTGATAGGTGCCGTCAACATAGGCGACAAGCTCCCGGAGGTATTTCTCTCCGATATACTCCCCCAGGCTCCCGCCAACTTCAGGGGAGAGCGTCAGCTTTCCGTCGCTGAACGCACCGGCCCCTCCCCAGCCACAAACCGTCGCGCACGGGGTGCAGTGACGGCAGATGCCCCCGTTTGACCTAGCCGGACAGATCCTATCTTTGATCTCCGGACCTTTATCAAGCATTACAATCCTCAGGTCGGGTTTCTTCCTGAGAAGTTCAACGGCAGCGAATATCCCGGCCGGTCCGGTGCCGATGATGATTACGTCGTACACCTTCTCCGTCGCAAAATCTCCCTTCTTTAACACAAACCGGTCAAACCCACCAGAGTATATTAGAAACCGGGGTTGATGTCAACCGTGGCTGCCGGTCAGCGTTTGGCACTTTTCTGCCGACAGGCAGGGGTGTCAGCCCCACCACGGTCCTGGTTCTTCAAAAGCCGCACCCCTTAGAACCCTGGCGCTAAGTTTACAAAGCAGGTAAACTCCTTTAAGAACGCGAGTTCCACCTTTCCCACCGGACCGTTGCGCTGCTTGGCTACAATGATCTCGGCGATTCCCCTTTTTTCAGTCTCCGGCCGGTAATATTCCTCGCGGTAAATAAACATTATCACGTCGGCGTCCTGTTCGAGCGCCCCGGATTCTCTGAGGTCGGACATAACCGGTTTTTTCTCTTGCCGCTGTTCGACCGCCCGACTCAGTTGGGAGAGCGCCAACACAGGGACGTTTAACTCCTTCGCCAGCGCTTTCAGTGAACGGGAGATCTCGGCGATCTCCTGCTGCCGGTTCTCCGCCCGGCGCGTCGATTGCATGAGCTGCAGGTAGTCGATGATTAGCAGCCCCAATCCCTGTTCGCGCTGGAGCCGTTTAGCCCTGGCGCGCATCTCTCGGGCGCGCAGGCCGGGCGTGTCGTCGATGAAGATGGCCAGCGGAGCGATGCCGGCGGCCGCTTCGGTAAGCTGCTGCCAGTCCTCGTCCTCGAGCTGTGCCGTGCGGATGCGCTTATGGTCTATTTTTGCCTCGGCCGTTAGCAGCCGCTGTACAAGCTGTTCCTTGGACATCTCGAGGCTGAAAAACCCGACCGGGATACCTTTCTTTGCGACGTTCAGCGCGATGGAAAGCGCCAGGGCGGTCTTTCCCATGCTCGGCCGGGCCGCCACTATGATCAGATCCTGGGGCCAAAGGCCGCTTAAAATCCGGTCCAGGTCTGTAAACCCCGTGGGCAGGCCCAGCATTCCTTGGCCCGGTGTCTGGCAGACCTTTTCAATGTGCTTGAGGGCCGCTTCAATAACCGTCTTTAGCGAGGAAAAGGCGGCCAGTTCTGCTCTGTCTTGTGCCAGCTCGAGGATCATCCGCTCCGCTTCGCTAAGCAGTTTGCGCGGGTCCTCCCCTGCCTCATAGCCCATGTCCCGGATTCGGGTGGCAACCTGGATCAGCGTCCGCAAAAGAGCCTTTTCTGCAACCAGCCGGGCGTAGTGTTCCGCATGCGCCGTTGACGGCACGACATCGGCCAGCGTGACGACGTAGCTCGCGCCGCCCGTCCGCTCTAAGCGGCCCGCCTGACGTAATCTGTCCACGACCGTGATTATGTCTATGGGGGCGCCCTCATCGTCAAGGGTAAGCATGGTTTCAAAAATAAGCCGGTGGGGCTCCTGGTAAAAATCATCCGGCTGCACTATCCCCACCACCTGGTGAATCACGTCCGGGTCTAAGAAGATCGCCCCCAGGACCGCCTGTTCAGCATCGATATTCTGTGGCGGCTGTACATCTGCTACGGCTGTGGTCATTCCTTCACCCGCTTTACTCCGGGGTTACGTTCACCTGAAGCTTCACACTGACGCCCGGTGCAAGCCTGACCGCTACCGGATAAGTGCCGATCTCCTTAAGCGGCGCGCCGAGCACGATCTGCTTCTTATCCACGGTGACCCCGAATTCCTTCTTAAGGGCTGCCGCTATATCCTTTCCGGTCACCGCACCGAACAGCTTCCCGCCCTCGCCGGTTTTGACCCTTACCGGCACTACCGCCTCCTTCAGGTCGGCCGCGGTATCCGCCGCCCGTTGCGCGTTCTGCGCAGCCCTTTTTTCGCGCTGCCTGCGGAGGCGATTGGCCTCCGCAAGTTTACCCTTTGAGGCCGGTTCCGCCAACCGCCTCGGGACAAGGTAGTTGCGGGCATAACCCTCGGCCACCGTCACCACCTCGCCGGCTTTCCCCAGGTTCGGTACATCCCTTAACAACAAGACCTGCACTGAAAACCACTCCTCCGGATACAATCTGCCGCCAAAACGCCAAAAGCGCACCTTGAGTTAAGCGGTAATAGGTTGTTATACGCCGCCGTCATTGGAAGATTTCGGCGCACGGAGGCGAATGTCCTGCCGGCTTCGGAATCTCATTACCCATGGCGTCCCTGCTTATGAAAAAAGCAAGCCTGGCCGTCCACTAAATCATCCATAGCCAGGCGTGCTGTCCCTCGGCCACCCGGCACTCAGCAAGCTGAGTGCCGGGCTCTCTTTCAGTCGCTGACAAACGGCAACAGCGCCATGATCCGGGCACGTTTGATCGCCACTGTCAGCATCCGTTGGTGATGAGCACAATTCCCTGAGATCCTTCGCGGGAGGATCTTGCCCCGTTCAGTGATGTACTTCTTCAGCCGGGCCGTGTCCTTGTAGTCAACCACAGGAATCTTTTCGACACAGAAGCTGCATATCCGTTTCTTGCGCCGGCCGCGCCCGCGCTCACGCTTCATTAATCATAACCTCCTCAACCGGGTCTTGGTTTGGGTCTTTAATTCCATTTGACAGCCTGTGCATACAGTAAATACTATTATCACAGTATTTACAAGCGGTTTCACCCGTCTGGTTTTTCCGCAGCCTTTGAATATGAAACCGGCACAGAACCGGTAAAAGCCTCAAACTAAAAAGGAACCTCGTCGTCAGAAAAGTCTACCGCTTCTCCGAAGGGCTCCTGGAGGGGCTCCTCGGCCTTACCAGCGGGTTCCGCCCCCGGGGGACGTTCACCTTCCCGCGGCCGGTCTAGGAACCGCACCGAATCGGCTACGACCTCCGCCGCCTTTCGCCGGATGCCCTGGCTGTCGTCGTACGACCGGATCTGCAGCCGTCCCTCGATCGCCACCAGCCGTCCCTTGGCGAGATTCCGGTGGCATACCTCGGCCTGTTTCTGCCAAACCACAATGTCGATAAAATCGGTCTGGCGCTCGCCCTGCCTCCCAGCGAAAACCCGGTCAACCGCAACCGTAAAACTCGCTACCGCGGTGCCGCTGGGTGTATACCGGAGTTCGGGGTCCCGGACCAGCCGCCCGATTAAAATCACCCGGTTCAGCATTCCCTCGCCCCCTAATCTTCCCGAATAATAATATGGCGGAGCACGTCCCCCGAGATCTTAAATACCCGGTCGAGTTCCTGCACCGCCGGTGGTTCCGCCTTAAAACGCATGATCACGTACTGCCCTTCGCGCTCTTTGTCGATTTCGTAGGCCAGCCGCCGCTTCCCCCACCGGTCGATACGGTCAACGCACCCGCCCTGTTCTTCAACAATCGCCTTGAACCGTTCAATTGCAGCGTCGAGCTGTTCCTCTTCGATGCCGGGGCGCACGATATACATCGTCTCATACTGACGCACTGGATCACCCCCCTTCGGTCTTGACGGCTCCGGTTTAACGGAGCAGGGAGCAAAAGTGGCGCGCTGCCTTCCTCCTGCACTTGCCGACCAGCGCATAACCCTTAGCTGGAACCGCCGTCCTGAACGTAAAAGCCTGCAGGGCACTCAGCAGAGCCTTGTATCCTCCTGCCGGTCCGAAACTGAAAGCGGTGTTATTCTAC
>DTYU01000154.1 GCA_012961725.1 Desulfotomaculum sp. | reverse complement strand
CCTAAGGCATCGGACATGCCAATCGGCAGGGAAGTGGAGCGCCCGAGCGGTGCCAGGATCTTGCGCAGTTCTGTATCGAAGCTCAGGAAGACCTCCACCACCCTTTCGGCCACCTTCTCGGGGTCAAGCCGCCGGTAGAGCCGCGGGTCCTGTGAGGTTATGCCCTTAGGGCAGAGACCGATGTTGCAAATGTTGCACCGGTCGGCCTCCGAGCCGACACACCCGGCGGCGGCCTGCATGATGTATCTGCCTACCTGTACACCGCTTGCTCCTAACATGATGAGGGCGGCGGCGTTCGCCGCCAAGTTGCCGTTCTTGCCGATGCCGCCGGCGGCGAAAAGGGGGATCTCGTTTTGCTGCCCCAGCTTGACTAAATTAAGGTAACAGTCGCGGATGTTGCTGGCGATGGGGTGTCCCATGTGATCCATTGAGACGTTGTACGCGGCTCCCGTGCCGCCGTCTTCACCGTCGATGGCGAGGCCGGCGGCGTAAGGGTTGCGCGTTAGGTTGTTGAGCACCGCAAGCGCCGTGGAGGTTCCCGAGATCTTCGGGTAGACGGGCACCCTGAACCCCCAGGCCATGTACATCGACTGGATCATCTTGGCCACGGCCTCTTCGATGGAGTACTTCGTCTGGTGTGTTGGCGGACTCGGCAGGCTCACCCCCGGGGGCACGCCGCGGATGGCGGCGATCAGTTTATTGACCTTGTGCCACATCAGCAGGCCGCCGTCGCCGGGCTTTGCTCCCTGGCCGTACTTGATTTCGATGGCGCAGGGATCCTCCTTCATCTCGGGTATCGCGTGGATGATTTCGTCCCAGCCGAAATAACCGCTGGCGATCTGCAGGATGACGTACTTGATGAAGCGGGAGCGCATGAGCCGCGGCGGGCAGCCGCCCTCGCCCGTACAGATGCGGACTGGCATGCCAAGCTCTTCGTTCAAATAGGCAACTCCCATTTGCAGGCCTTCCCACATTGTCGGCGAGAGGGCGCCGAAGGACATTGACCCGATGATCAGCGGGTAGATTTCCCGTACCGGGGGAACCCATCCTTGCTCGCGGTAAAGGCGCAGGCTCTCTTCCGGCGGCAGTATCCTGCCCAGCAGGGTGCGCAGCTCGAACTCGTGTCTGCCCGCATCCAAGGCAGGATCTGTCAACATCGAGATGCGAATGAACTTGATCCGGTCGAGGAGGCTCCCAGGCGGCAGATCGGGAACGTTGCGCCGGCCGCCGCGCCGCCGGGGTTGACCACCCTGGTCGACGTGGAACTTGAGTTTCGGCAGTTCGTCATTTCGGTGGGGCATGATGGCACCGTTTGGACAGACAAGGTTGCACATGCCACACCCGATACAGGCGTGGGCGGGATCGGTCTTTTGGCGAATGCCGTAGTAAACCTGGTGTACGTTGGTGGGCTGGACCGCTGCACCTTCGGAGCCGAAAAGCGGTGTTTGAACCATCCTTTTACGGTGTACGCCTAATTCGATCGCCTGGACGGGGCAGACGGCGGTGCAGCGTCCGCACAGGGTGCACTTCTCTTTATCCCAGTGGATCTGCCAGAGCAGATCCTTAACGCTCAGTGTTGAAGGGGCAAGGAATCCATTTGCGAGCATACTTCAACCTCCAACCGGTCGGGACGCACGATGGCCGTGTCGAGATACATCGGCTGAAAATCCTTGCTTTTGTCCCGGTCGGGAACCGCCGCATCCAGACCGCAGATTTCGGAACAGAAAACGTAAAGGCCTGGTTTACCGCCAACTACACCGGGGCGCAGCTTTTTCCGGTCCTGGACCATGAAAACGGTCTTATCTGGCAGACACCCAATGATGCAGTTGGGCCCGTCGATTATTAGCCTCCTGCACGAATTTTTTAAATGCTTTAGAAAAAGGCCGTCCGGATGGTTGACCAGGTCTTGGTCCTGCAAAGGAGTAATTATGTGCTTATAGGCTTCGATCCCCAAGCGCAGACGGTTTAGCATAAAGTGAAGGATGTGCGTGAATACCTCCGAGTCTGAATTGTAACCTACGTACCCCGGAAAACCGCGCGACATCAGAAACTCCCTTATGGGTACAAAGGCCGTGTTTTCCCCGTTCGTCATCGTAGCCACCCCCTGGATGAAGAAGGGGTGACACGCATACAGGTTTATTGCATAGTTGGTATTTTGTCGACCCTGCGCCATGATAACCCGTGCTCGCAGTTCCTCCCGGTCAAGCCTTAGATACTCGGCCACGGTCATGGGATCGCCAATTTCCTTGATCATGATCACGTCCGGCCAAAAGCTATAGACAATCATGTCCTCCTTGTCTTCACCCATCTTCCGTAACTGAAGCCGTATGAGCATGAGGCGATGCTGAATCTCGCTCTCGCTCAGCTCTTCCCAATCGGGCGGGTAATCGTAGGCGCGGATCAAATAGATGTCTCGATTAGGCACTCCGGGAGGAGGGCTTTTGGAGGCTTTTATGGAAGTTGTGTACTTAGTGTTGAAACCGATGCTCATCATAAAGTTATCGAGTCTATCGAGACCTTCATTTGTGAAGATGCCCGAAAGGATCGGCACTCCCTTCAGCTTCTCAAACGGCCCTGCCAGGTCCGTTAAGAAGAGCCCAACCCCGGAACCGTCATGCCCTTCCCGCATGACGTCGAGGGCCTGTATTGCCATCATCGGAGACCGTGGTTCGTCGCTGGTCATACAAAACAAACGGCACACTTTCTTCCTCCTCCCTTCTTACCTAAGCCGTCTTAGGCTTGCTGTGGTACGAAACTTTCAACTGCGGCGGCTGACTCCCGCTGAGTACCGGGCGCGAGTTCCCTAACAATCTCTTTGCTTCGGGATGAAGACGACCAGGATTTCCTGGTCGT
>DTYU01000153.1 GCA_012961725.1 Desulfotomaculum sp. | reverse complement strand
TCTAATATGCATGGCTATGAGACGATTGGTGAAATTATGACTGACCTGAATCCATTGACAGGCAAGCTATATTTAGATTTGCAGATTTGTTCTTGTAGTCATCATCTTCAAATTCTGTAGCTTTTTTACCATATGCTGTTGCTTGTGAGAAGCCATCAGATTTTGAAAAGGCGATGAGTGACTTGGGCCGTGTCTTTGACGAACCCCAGGCGGCGGCGATCGCCAAAGTGGTGGCAGAGGCAGCGGAGGCAAGCCAGCGCGAACTGGTCAAGATGAAGGACTTCAGCGAACTGAAGGAGATCGTGCGCTCGCTCGGAGTTACCGTGAGCGACCTGGCTGAGGCGCAGAAGCGGACGGAGCAGCGGGTGGAAGAGCTTGCCGCAGCGCAGAGGGAATTGGCGGAAGCCCAGAAACGTACCGAAATAGAGATCCGTAAATTGGCGGGCGAGTTGCGGGATACCAAGACAGAAGTGGGCGGTCTTGCGAGGAGCATGGCCTACGCCTTGGAGAACGAGGCCTACCGGGTACTGCCTGCTTTCCTGAAGCAGCAGGGCATCACCATCACCGAGCGGTTCATGCGGACGGAGATCGCTGGCGAGGAGATTAACGTCTTTGCTGAGGGGAAGAAGGACGGCCGGGAAGTGATTATCGTGGGCGAGACGGAGCTAAAGGCGACGAGTGTCCGCAAGCTGAAGCAGTTGGCAAGGAAAGCGGCGGTTGTTCAGGAGAGCTATCCAAGCAGGGAGATCATCTCCCTGCTCATCACGCACTATGCGCCGAGAGCCCTTTGTGAGAAGGCGAAAGAGCGCGGAATTTTCGTCATCCAGAGCTTCGAGTGGCAGTAGTCGCGAGTAAGGTTCCATAGGCGGCAATTCATACGTTTGCGAGTCGGCTGATCCGGTGATTGAGACCGGGCAGTGGGATCGCCAAAGGTCGTTTATTGGTATAAGATCCAAGGTGACTCATGTCGATACCGGTAGTCTTGGCTGACTTGGCCGGCGGCAGGCTGTTATGGACTCAGAGGGGATGTCGAGGGCAATGACTCCCTTTTTCTTTTAAAGGGCGCATACAAAGAGCACAAGAATAATGAATGAAATTGGAAAAATGATAGCTAATGGGGAGTTTATTTCTGGTGGTATTTTAGGTATAATTATCACCGTTGTGATCCTGCAGTAAATGAGGGGAGACTGTGCTGCCGACACCGAAAAAGTATTTCTTAACCGCTGCCGCCGCCGAGGGCGCTTCTGAACTCAACGCCTTTGACAACGCGCTCCTCGCAGCACGTATCGGCAATGTGAATATCATCCGGGTTACGAGCATTCTGCCGCCCGGCACCGCACACGAACCCGACCTGATCTTACCACCCGGTTCGCTCGTTCCCACCGCCTACGGACACATTATCAGTGATATCCCGGGAGAGCTGATATCTGCCGCGGTAGGGGTTGGAATATCACGGGAAAGCTTCGGGATGATCATGGAGTTTTCCGGGACGTGCACGCAGGCAGAGGCGCGGGTAAAGGTAGAGCAAATGATTTACGAGGCATTCGCCAAACGGGGTATGGAGGTGGCGGAGATCAAGTTAGCGGCGGTGGAGCACCGCGTCGAGCGGGTCGGCTGCGCTATTGCGGCCGTGCCGTTGTGGTATTAAAAAACAGGGAAGTGAGAGCGTGGAACTGTGGTATACGGAGAACCAAAACAACCATCTCAGGCTGAGCTGTAAGGTTAATGAAACACTCCACGTAGAAAAGACACCCTTTCAGCACTTGGCGGTGTTGGACGCGCCCGGGTTTGGGAGGATACTGGTGCTTGACGGGATCGTCCAGACTACGGTGTGGGACGAGTATATGTACCACGAGATGATTGTCCATATTCCCCTGAATACCCACCCGAATCCAAAAAAGGTGTTGATTATCGGGGGAGGCGACGGTGGTACGGCGCGTGAGGTGGTCCGCCATCCGCGGGTGGAAAGTGTAGTGATGGTAGAGATCGATGAGCGCGTTGTGGCAGCGGCGCGGAGGTATCTGCCGGAGCTGAGCTGTGAGTTTGACAACCCCAAGCTCGACCTGCGTTTTACCGACGGCATTAAGCACGTTGGCGAGTCTGCGGACGAATACGATGTAATCATTATCGATTCTACAGACCCGGTAGGACCGGCGGTCGGGCTTTTCAGCAAAGAGTTTTATCAGACGGTTTTTAAGGCCTTGAAGAAGGACGGGCTGTTTGTTGCACAAACGGAGTCTCCTCTTTTCAACCGGGACCTGATCGCCAGGATCTACGGTGATATACGGAGCGTATTCCCGGTTGTCCGCCCATATCTTACATGCGTGCCATCTTATCCCGGAGGTATGTGGAGCTTCATGATGGGGTCGAAAAGGTATGATCCGATATCCGTTGAGCCAGATGGTGTTCCACCCCTTGGCTACCGCTATTATAACGCGGAGATCCACCGTGCGGCTTTCGCACTCCCGCAGTTCTTGAGGGAATCGATCGGGCAGGTTTAGCGATGCTTGACGGCAGTTACCGGGCGGCGGCCTTCTTAGGCGCCAATAACGACTACGCTGCTGCGCGGGTAATCCTGATCGGTGCGGGGCTTGATGCAACGGTTTGCTTCAGGGCCGGTACACGGGAAGGCCCGCGGGCGGTGCGCTATTTTTCACATTGCCTTGAAGAGTACAGTATGCGGCTTGACCGGGATCTCCGGGAGGCGGCCTTTTGTGATCTCGGTGATCTGTCTTTGCCCTTCGGAGGTGTTGAAACCGCACTTTCCCATATCGGGCAGGCAGCGGGCAGGGTTCTGTCGGACGGTAAAATCCCTGTCTTTTTGGGCGGGGAACACCTCATCACTCTTCCTGTGGTCACGGCGGTACACTCAAGATATCCGGATTTGGTGGTCTTGCATCTTGATGCCCATGCCGACCTCCGGGATGAATACTTGGGGGCGGCGTTCTCTCACGCCACGGTTATTCGCCGGGTGGCTGAGCTTTTAGGCGGCAGGCGGGTTTACCAGTTCGGGATACGTTCGGCAGACGAAAGAGAGCTTGAATTTGCTGGCGTGAACACACGCCTGTACCCTTATACGGTGATCGAGCCGCTGACGGCCGTGTACAACGAAATATTGGCAAGCCCGGTCTACGTAACGCTGGACATTGACGTTGTTGATCCTGCTTACGCGCCCGGGGTGGGTACACCTGAACCAGGCGGCATCGGATCCGCCGAACTGATGGAGGCGGTTTACGCGCTCAAAGGACTGAACCTGGTCGGTTTTGACCTGGTCGAGGTAAACCCGGTTTATGATCCGGGCGGGCTGGCGCCTCTGCTGGCGGCAAAGGTAATCAGGGAGGTTGTGCTTATTCTGAGCGCACGTTGACATCCCGGCAAATTCATCAGGAAGTCTTCCATGGGAACGTTCGTTCCCTCCATAAGCAATGAAAAGAGTAACCCGTAAGCTGTCCCGTAAAGCTTGTTAGACGCTTTTGGCGGTTTATCTATTTTCGAGGGGGGTTGTGGTGTACCGGGTAGCCGTAATAACGATAAGTGACAAGGCTGCGCGCGGCGAGAGGGAGGACACCGGCGGGCAGACCGTGCGAGAACTGGTGGAAGAGCAGGGATGGGAGGTGAGGGTTGCGCGCATCGTCAGCGATGACCTGGATACGATAGCAGAAACATTGTCAGCGGTCACATCAGCCGGCATCGACCTGGTCATCACCACGGGCGGAACGGGTCTCGGCCCCAGAGACAATACGCCGGAGGCAACTTTATCCGTAATTGAACGCGAGGTCCCAGGGATTGCTGAAGCCATGCGGTTTGAGACCTTCAGGGTTTCACCCCGGGCGATCTTGAGCCGCGGGGTCGCCGGCATCAGAGGAAAAACACTCATTATCAACCTTCCCGGAAGCCCCAAAGCGGTCCGTGAGTGCCTAACGGTGGTCCTGCCGGTTGTCGGCCACGGGCTGGCGGTTTTGACAGGCCGGGAGCGGGAATGCGCGGGGGGATAGCGGTGTGGCCTGTTCTTTTTCATATCGGCGACTATGCGGTACACAGTTACGGTGTAATGCTGGCCGTTGCGGTCATGGCAGGAGTGCTGGCGGGTGAACGGGAAGCCGGTCGGCGGGGCATCGACCCCGATTACGTTTTCAATCTGGCGGCCATTTTGGTTATCAGCGGCATAATCGGCAGCCGCATCGCCTACGTCTTGATCGAGTGGCCGCGCTTTGCCGGCGAACCGGGAGCAGTTCTCCGGATCTGGGACGGCGGCCTGTCTTACTACGGGGCGCTGATAGCGGGCCTCCCGCTTCTCTGGCTCTACGGGCGGGCTAAAGGAGTGCGCTTCGGTGAAGCGGCGGACATAGCAGCCCTGGGGCTGGCTGCGGGTTATCCCCTTGCGCGCATCGGCTGTTTCCTAAACGGCTGCTGCTACGGCAAACCCGCCGACCTGCCCTGGGCGGTGGCTTTCCCCTTCGACGGCGTTCCCCGGCACCCTACGCAACTCTACGCGGTGGCCATTGGCATCGTTATCTTTCTGGCACTCCGGCACCTCAGCAAGCAGAAGCGATTTCCGGGAGAGCTTGCGTATCTGTATCTCATTTTTTACGGCACATACCGGTTCGGCATAGAGTTCCTCCGCGTCTCGCCACCGGCCGGCGCCTATTTAACCCTCGGCCAGGTGTTCAGCCTTGCTGTTGTGTGCCTGGCTGTGACACTTTTGATTTTGAGGGTGCGTGCGTTGCAAAAACAGCCTTTTGACCGTTAAGAGGACAATTTTGCTCCTTGAAGCAGGGTTTGTTGCTGCTGAGTTAATTTTCCGTTAACGTAGTGATAGTAAATTCAACTTTCACAGTTAACTTGCGCCTGAGTTGCAACTTTTGAAAAAGCCGCTGGCGTTGTCCCCGAGGAGCGCTCTGCGGAGTGCCGCCTAATTTAGAAGTGGGGAGTTAGAAGTCGGAGGTTTGGACTCTTGTAGGAATTCGCCTTGCGAATTCCTCCCATATATTTCCGACTTCCGACCTCCTGCCTCCGACCTCTAAAATCCGTAGTTCGCTCCGAACCAAGCCAATGTCGCTACTCTTACACGGAGCACTGCGCTCCGGGGGACAACGAACAGCACGGCTATTCAACCGCAACTGCGAAAGTTGAGTACCAAATTAATATGGGGGTGTCCCGGAGGATGCGCAAGCGGGTCAACATCGATACCGACGTACTGATTATCGGCGGGGGGACCGCCGGCTGCCTTGCGGCCTGGGAGGCGCGGCAGGTAGGCGGCCCGGGGCTCAGGATCACCATTTTGGAGCGGGCCAACATCCGTCACAGCGGTTCCCTGGCGGCGGGGCAGAACGCCTTGAACGCCTACATCAACCAGGGGACACCGGAGGATTGGGTCGCCTACGTCCGTTACGACCTCTGCGGCGCGCCGGTGCGGGAGGATATCCTTCTGAGCGTCGGACGCGAGCTGAATGAAACAGTGGCGATGATGGAGAAACAAGGCCTCCCGATCAAGAAGGACGCGGACGGCCGTTACCTTGCACGCGGGAAATGGAATATCGAGGTAAACGGACGGTTCCTAAAACCCATCACTTCGAAAATGGCAGATTTGGCCGGCGCCCAGGTCTTGAACTGGGTCTACGTAACAGAACTGATCAAAAAGGATAACCGCTGTGCCGGTGCCGTCGGCTTCGGCGCCCGGGACGGCAGGCTTTACGTAGTCCGGGCCAAGGCGGTGCTCGTTGCCACCGGGGGGGCGGCGGGCATCTGGCGCCCCCGTTACGGCGGCGACGCGCACCACCGCATCTGGTACGTTCCCTTCAACACCGGCGCCAGCTATGCGATGATGAAACGGATCGGCGCAGAGATGACCGGATTCGATACCAGGATGATACCGGTGCGGATCAAGGATACATATGCCCCCGCCGGAACATTGGCCATCGGCGCAAACGCGCCCATGGTAAACGCCCTCGGTGAGGTTTTCATGTTGGAGAAGGAGGAGTACATCCGGATGGGCGGGCACACCGCGCCGACTCCTGTGCGGGTGTGGGCGTGTTACAGGGAGATCGCCGGCGGTCGGGGGCCGATCTTCATGGATACCACGAAGGGTGACCCGGAAAAAGTGGCCGGCTTGAGGGAGCAATACTTGGACATGTCGCCAAGCACAGTATTGTACTGGGGGGCGCACGACATCGACCCTGCGCGGGAGCCGATCGAAATCGAGGGCGACTCTCCCTTCCTCGTGGGGGCGCACGCCGCCTGTTGCGGCGCATGGACGATCGGTACGACACGGATGACCACGGTACCCGGACTCTTCGCCAGCGGCGAAGCGTTAGGCCAGGCGCCGTCGCGCTTTATTTCCGGCTCCTGGACCTGCGGCCGGATCGCCGGCCGCAATATGGTAGGGTGGATAACGAGAAACGGTGTAGAGCTGGCAGAGCTTGACCCGGAGGAGATAGCGCGGCTTGAAGAGATCACCTTTGCCCCCACCGCTCGTTGGGCCGGACAGGATGTCTATACCAATGGAAAGCCCGTGATGGGAATCATGCCGAAGGAGATGGAGGAACAGATGCAGAACATCATGGAAGATTACTGCGGCGGCCGGGTGCGGCATTTCTCGGTGAGCGATCCGTACCTTGAGATCGCCAGGAAACGCATCAACCGGCTACGCCGGGACCAGCTCAAGTACCTGACGGCCTCGGACCTGTTTGAACTCCAGCAGGCGTGGGACGTGATAAACCGGCTGGACTGCTGCCAGCTTGCTATCGAGCACATAAGCTACCGGAAGGAGACCCGGTTCCTGGGATACGTGAACCGTACCGACTATCCGGAGCGTAACGATGCGGAGTACGACTGCTTCATCTGTTCAGTGTGGAACCCGGATACGGATGAGTTGACCTTCCATAAGTATCCCTACGAGCAGATAGTGCCTGGCAGCAGGACACAGGAGACCATTTAGCGGCTTTTAAGACCGAGGAGGAATCATTCATGCCGCCCTACGTGATACCTGAAAAATGTGATGCCTGTCAAAACGAACCCGACCCCTTATGCGTTTCGGTTTGCCCCGGGAATCTTTTCGTGATCGACGAGGCGACCAAGAAGGCCCTCTGCCGGGACCCCGGCGAATGCTGGGACTGTATGACCTGCACCATTTACTGCCCACAACAGGCCATCGTAAGCCAGGTCCAGTACCAACTCGCGCCCATTCCGTCACGGCTTGTTCCAAAGCTAGAGAAACATAGCATTACTTGGACGCTCACAGATTGCAAAGGGCAGGTCTACCGGATGAGAAATATCGTCATGACCGGTGCGGAGGAGGAAGATTGAGTCGCTTCGCTCCATTAGATTAGCCCTCTTTACTACTTTGCATTTTCCACTTTGCCTTGACTGAAGTAGTGGGTAATTTTTAGCAGGCAACCGAGGGTTAGTGTAAAGTTACTGTAG
>DTYU01000152.1 GCA_012961725.1 Desulfotomaculum sp. | reverse complement strand
GTAGAGCACAAGCAAAGGGCAAGTCTGATCAAAATCTATATCCGACGCTATCTCGAGCGCACTTACGGCCGAGGACGTTGGCGGAAAATGAAAGGCATAGCTACTGTAGAACTGGCGGATGGTACAATATGTGAGGCCGAGATCATTGGTATGAAGCTCACGGCATAGGCCGTAAGGATTTCAAGATCAAGAGGGTGATACGATGAGCGAATTTGTGATCTGCATCAACAACGAGAGTAATCCGGCAAGCCTGATTGTCGGTAAAGTGTACCGGAGACTACCGGATCCAAAAGTTGAGGCGCACAACATGCTTCGCATCATAGATGAAGATTTATCAGAGCCCGACGGTTATCTCTACCCGGCGTCCATGTTTGTGCCGGTGGAACTGCCGGAGGAAGCAAAGCAAGTGTTGATGGCGGCGGGGAGCTGAGCAGTAAGCGTACTTGTTGGGGCCATCTGGAGAGGTTGCCCATGCACAAAGAAGCCGCCTAACACCTGCTGCAGCCGACCCGCCTTCGGCAGGTATGCGGGCGCTCTGAGCCAGTTCGCGCTTCGGTCGGCGACGCGAGTCATGCCAGAGTCGGCGGGCGGCTGAGCTTTTCCGTTATGCGGCAGCTCCGGCCACAGGGAGACGGACTATGAGTACGACGTATGGGCATTCAATTGCCGATTGGAATATAGCGAAAAGAGAACAAAGGGACACAGTAAATGTGATTGGAGGATTGACAATGCAAGAGAGCGTGAAACTCTAGGACGGGAAATAGAGCACCTGAAGCGTGACATATTACGCAGCTTCGCAATGACACCGCCAAAGGATCGAATCATACGTGAGTCGGGCAAAGGACGGAAGACCGGAGACCGAAGACCGGGGTCACCTTCTCCAGTCCCCCGTCTCCGGTCCCCGGTCAGCCGCCTACCGGCGGCTTCATCTGGGCGCTCGAGGACGTCTCCTTCGAGGTTCAAGAGGGCGAAGTGGTGGGCATCCCTTCGACTGGGCTCAGGATAAGCATCGGGCGCATATGTTAAGGATCTTTTCTCTAAAGAAGGAGGTGGGATGTAATGACTGAAAAGGAAATCGTGATGCGTGAAATCGATGATTTACCAGCACCCTTTCTGAGGGAGGTCTTGGACTTTGTGCGATTTTTGAAGAGCAAGGCTACCCAGGAAGCCCTTGAGACCGCCCTTCTAAGCGAAACATCCCTGAGAAAAGACTGGCTGAGTCCGGAGGAGGATGAGGCTTGGCGAGATTTGTAAAAAGCGACATCGTTGTGGTTCCCTTTCCTTATCTCGGATTTAACCCAGGCCAAACGGCGCCCTGCGCTTGTCCTTGCCGAGTTGGAGAGCGATGATAGGATTCTTTGCCAGATAACCAGTCATCATACCAGAGATAGGTATGCCGTGGAGCTCGACGACAACGACTTTGAGGCCGGCGGTTTGAGGCGAAAGAGTAATATCCGACCAAATCGGATCTTCACTGCGGATGTCCATATAATCCTTTACAAAGTCGGCCATTTGAAGCCTGACAAGGTGAATGAGGTCATTGAGAAAGTCGTAGAAATACTGCGCCAATGAGCGACCTCGCAATCAGAGTGGAAAACCTGAGCAAACGCTATCGCATCAGCCAGCGCGAAGCCTGATCTTATAATTTTTATGCAAAAAGGGCGAAAAAGATGACGATCAGCAACCCGATACTCATCCCCCCTTACGGGGGCAGCTTAGTCAACCTTCTGGTTTCGGAAGAGGAACATGCCGAACTGCTGGAACGGGCGAAAAACCTCCCGTCACTCCGGCTTGCTTCCTGTTCGCTGTGTGATCTTGAGCTCCTGGCTGTGGGGGCCTTTTCACCTCTCGACCGTTTTATGGGCGAAAAGGACTACACCCGTGTCCTCCAAGAAATGCGGCTCACAAACGGACTGCTCTTTCCCCTTCCCGTTGCCTTATCGGTTAAAGAAAACGACATCAGCCCCGGCGATGAGGTCGCACTCCGGACTCCAAAAAACGAAATAGTAGCAATTATGCAGGTTGAGGAGAAATTTGAAAGGGACCTATTGCGCGAAGCAGCATTGATCTATGGCACAACAGATCCGCGACACCCCGCAGTGGCAGAAATGCTCACTTGGGGCAGGTTTTGCCTCTCAGGCCCCCTCAGGGTACTCAATACACCGCGACATTACAATTTTACAGAGTTCTACCGATCCCCCGCGGAAGTGCGCGATTGGCTGAAATCTCGAGGCTATTCGCGGGCGGTGGCCTTTCAAACCAGGAGCTTGATTTACCAAACAGAGGAAGAAATATTAATGAAAAAGACAAACGAAATTGGCGGCGCCCTTGTCCTCCAGGGGGTTGCCGACCCAACCCGGCCCGGCGAAATAGACATCTTTACCCGCCTCCGGACTTACAGGCTCCTGGCAGAAAAATACTGCGACCGTAAACGGACCATCCTTAATTTCCTGCCGCTGGCAACACGGCTTGCCGGACTGCGGGAAATCTTGTGGTCCGCAATAATTCAGCGCAACTACGGGTGCGACCATCTTTTCCTGACAGATCCAGCGTACATAGACGGCATAAATACAGATAGCGAGCGGTCTCTCGCTGCGGTGCAAACAGACGAATTGCTCACCGAGCATAGCAACGAAATCGGTGTGAAAGTGTTGCTCCACAGAAGGCCGCCCCGGGGGACAATGCGCCCAGAAGTTGCGGCGATCATCACCGACGCGTACCCGCCGCGCCACCGGCAAGGGTTATGCCTCTGGTTCACTGGTCTGCCGTGCGCCGGCAAATCAACAATCGCGGAAATCGTCACGCTAATGCTACAGGAACACGGAAGAAAAGTTACCTTGCTGGACGGAGATGTGGTGCGCACCCACCTCTCCAAAGGGCTCGGGTTCACCAAAGAGGATCGCGACACCAACGTCCTTCGCATCGGGTTTGTTGCCTCGGAAATCGTCCGGCACAACGGGATAGCGGTCTGCGCGGCTGTAAGCCCCTACTGCGCCGCGCGCAGCCAGGTGCGCAACATGGTCGGCAATGACCGCTTCGTTGAAATCTTTGTCAACACGCCGCTGGATGTCTGCGAAAAGCGCGATACAAAAGGTCTGTACGCCAGAGCGCGAACGGGCAAGATCAGGGGCCTAACCGGCATAGACGACCCTTACGAAGTGCCGGCGGCACCCGAGATCATCTTGACTACAACAGACTGTTCGCCGGAGGAAAACGCGCGCAAAGTCATTCTGTACCTCATCGAAAAAGGGTTCTTGCCCCAGAAACCTGATAAGCAGACCGCCGAAGCGGCTGCGGTTTATTACCCGGCGATCACAATCAGGAACTGAGCAATCACGAGCGAGAGCGCAATCCGAGCTCAAGGTCTGAGCAAGCGCTATTGCGGTACCAATACAAAGTAAAGCCATGAGCGACATCGCCATCAGAGTGGAAAACTTAAG
>DTYU01000151.1 GCA_012961725.1 Desulfotomaculum sp. | reverse complement strand
ATACAACAGGCCGGCCGAACGCGGAACCATCTCCTCGATTGCAACCGCCACCCCGTACGGGAGTTCCTCCCGGGTCAACTGCCATATCTTTTCCCGGATAATCTCCGCGACCAACAGCTGCTCCGGCTGGTCGGTAACCGTCCCCGCCGGGTAATACTGCGGCCCGGGGGGCAGGTGCGCCACTACCTCATCAAGCAGCCGCCCGGTGTTCTCGCCCGTTCGCGCAGAAAAAGGGACAATGGCGGCAAAAGCATGCTTTTGCCGCAGTTCGTCGATTAGCGGCAGCAGGGATTCCTTCGGCACCAAGTCGATCTTGTTTATGCAAAGGATCACCGGGGTTTCAGCCTCTTTCAGCCGCTCCAAGATAAACCTGTCTCCCGGCCCAAAGGGGGCATGCGCCTCAACCAAGAAGAGAATCAGGTCGACCCCCCGAAGGGTGCTGAGCGCGACCTTTACCATGTATTCCCCCAACTGGTGCCGCGGTTTATGAATCCCCGGCGTATCCAAGAAAATGACCTGGGCTCCGGGAAGGGTCAAGACAGACTGGATCCGGTGCCGGGTAGTCTGCGGTTTGTCTGAAACAATGGCCACCTTGCGCCCCACAAGGCGGTTGAGGAGCGTGGATTTGCCGACGTTGGGCCGGCCCGCAATAGTCACAAAGCCGGAGCGGTGCCCTTTGCGGTTCATACCCCGAAGGCGTGCGGCAGGAGTACCGCCAGTACCTCTTCCTGATATCTCTCCTGCGCGTCGATCATTATGACCCGCATCCCCGGACCAAACTCGTACAGCACCTGGCGGCAGGCCCCGCAAGGCGTGCAGAAGCCCTCCCCGTCCCAGGCGACGGCAACGGCCACGATGTGCCGGAAGCCTTCGGTTACCGCTTTCGCCACCGCCACCCGTTCCGCGCAGATCGTAAGCCCGTATGCGGCGTTTTCTACATTTGCGCCCGTAAAGATGCTGCCGTCGGCGGTTTTGACCGCCGCACCGACCCGGATGCCGGAATAAGGAGCATAGCCCTTCTCTTTAGCCGCCAGAGCCTGCGCCACCAAATCTTCGTACAACATTACTCCGGCCTCCCCAGGCTTTTGACTATTTTCTGCTCCACAACGCTCATTCGTGCCGCCTCTTTCTCGTTTTGGTGATCGAAGCCTAAGAGGTGCAGCGTGCCGTGAGCAGTCAACTGCACCAGTTCCGCTGTCAGGTCCCGCCCGGCGGATTCGGCCCAGCGCGCAGCCGTTTCCAGCGAAATGATTACGTCACCTAAGAGCAATACCTTGCCCCCGTCCTCCAGCATCTCTTCGTTCATGGAAAATGAGAGGACGTCGGTGGGCTCGTTTTCTCCGCGGTACCGCCGGTTAAGCTCCCGCATGACCGTATCGTCGACAAACGTTATGCTGAGCTCCACCCGCTGCCCGACCCCTTGTGATGAGAGGGTCGCCTCAGCCGCGCGCCGCGCCGCTCGCGTGAGCTTGTCCGTGACCGGCACCTTCGTTTGCAGGTTCTGAACTATCACCGTCACTATGCTCCTCCTTCCCCGCCTCCCTGGGGTATTCGAGACGGTTGTGGAAAATACCGCTCAGTACGCGGGCGAACGCCCCCGCAATCAGGCCGAGATCTCGAAAGGTCAGCGCACACTCCTCGAGCTGCCCGTCCTGAAGCTTGTCCTTTATTATGCGCCGTACAAGCCCCTCGACCTGGCCCGGCATGAGCTGATCTGCGGAGCGAACCGCCGCTTCGACCGCATCGGCAAGCATCACGATGGCGGCTTCCCGCGTCTGCGGCTTTGGTCCCGGATAACGGAAATCCTTTTCCGCCACCGCGTCCTTCTGGTTCCCCTCAAGCGCCTTTTGGTAGAAGAACCCCACCATGCTGGTGCCGTGGTGTTGTTCGATAATATCGATTATCTTCCTCGGGAGCTTGTATTCCCGGGCGATCTCCGCCCCGTCCTTCACGTGATTGGTAACAATTAATGTTGAAAGCGTCGGGGCGAGCTTGTCGTGCGGGTTATCCTGCCCCATCTGGTTCTCCACAAAAAAGTACGGCCGCCTGAGCTTGCCGATATCGTGGTAATAGGCGCCTGTCCGAACGGTAAGGACATCCGCGCCGATCGCCTCCGCAGCGGCCTCCCCTAAGTTACCCACAATTATGCTGTGGTGGTAGGTGCCGGGCGCCTCCATGAGCAGCCGCCTGAGCAGCGGCTCCCCCGGATCGGTCAGCTCCAAAAGCCTGACTGGTGACGTGATCCCGGAGAGGGACTCCAAAACGGGTAAAGCACCGTTTGTCAGGATCGAGGAAAGAAGGCCGTTTACCAGACCAAATCCGAGGCTGACCGGCAGCAGTACCCGGAAGGGTATCTCCGACATAAGCCCGACCGCCAGTGATGCCATAGCCGCCGCCGCACTGACATACAGGCCCGCACGCACCAGATCCCCTCTGCGGCTCAGGCGGGAAACGCTGTAGACACCCGTAATACCCGTCAGAAAACCAGCCAGGGCAAACCGCAGATCGTTGCCCGTCATCATTCCGGTAAGGATCGCCGTTATTACCACGGCGACGGCGGCTATCCGGGAATCGAGCAGTATTGCGAGCAGCATTCCCGCTGTGGCGACTGGAATGGCGTAACCGAGGTGGCTGCTTATTTCGGCCCCCTGTCGTACATCAATAGCCAGGATTATCTTTGCCACAAGCAGCACGCTCACAATAACCAGGGCGATCAGGTACAGGTACGCCGGTTCGAGATAGACCTCTCTGCGCTGCTGGTAGATGTAGTAGAACAACGCTGCAGTCAGCAGCAGCACCACTAATGCAACACCTGTCAGCGCCCCGAAAGGAGGTCTGGCGTGGTAAAGCCCTACCGCATTAAGCTTGGCGATATGTTCGGCCGTGACTACCTCTCCTTCGCCGATGATCTTCTCGCCAGCCCTGACCGTTATTTCCACAGGCTCGACCGCCGCAGCCGCTTCTTTTTGCAGCATTTCCGTCCGGGCAGCGTCATAGAACTTATTCGGCCTGAGTGTATGCCTGTTTATTGCTTGTGCGAGCGCCTTCTCCGCGGGTTCAAGGGAAAGCAGGTTGATGCGGTCGGAAACGTCCCTTCGCGCCTGCGCCAGGTCCTCCTGGCGTACGCCGTCCGCCATGACCTGTTCCACTATCCGGATAAGCTCCCGCTCGAGCTGCCTCAGCTTGGGTTCCGGCGTTTCGAGCAGCGCCCTTATCGTGCCCTCGGGCAGCGAAAACGGCAGGGCTTCCTTCAAGGCTGTTCCCTTGTCCTCGTGCGGCTCCTTGGAGGCCGTGATTACTTTTCCGATTATCTTTGTGATATCCCGCTTGATCGATTGCAGCACCTTGGGGTCAATGTCGTATATCTTCGGGACCTTGCTTGCAGCCTCCCGCCGAAGTTCCTCCGTCTTTGCTTCGTCCTCGAAAACCGCCGAACGCGGCGCCTTTACCGTTCGCGGTGCAACCTCCCCGGCCTTTAGACTGACCCTCTCCGGATAGAACTGAAATACGATAAGAAGCATGAGGGAGAGAAATAAAAACAGGGCCGCTCCAGCCCGTTTCACCCTGGGTTGTTTAATAAACTGTTTTAACTTGTCCCAAAAAACGCCGGCCTTGTCGGCCAAGCGGTTTAACACTGGATTCACTCCTTGCCCGCTTTTTCCTCCGATGCCTCGTACGCACGGATGATCTCCATCACCAGCGGGTGTCTTATGGTGTCCGCTCCGGTCAGATACTGAAAGGATATTCCCTCAATGCCGCTTAATATCTGCTGGGCCACGATGAGCCCCGATTCCTGTCCCCGCGGAAGGTCGGTCTGGGTAATATCACCCGTAATTACCGCTTTGGACCCGAATCCCATCCTGGTAAGAAACATCTTCATCTGCTCAGGGGTTGTGTTCTGGGCTTCGTCAAGAATAATAAAGGCGTCCTCCAAGGTTCGGCCCCGCATGTACGCAAGCGGGGCGATCTCAATCACCCGGCGCTGGAGGTAACGCTCCGTGTTCTCCACCCCGAGGACGTCATATAAACTGTCATACAGCGGTTTAAGATAAGGATCGACCTTCTCTTCAAGCCCGCCCGGCAGGAATCCGAGTTTTTCACCCGCTTCCACCGCCGGTCTTGTCAGAATGATCCTGCTGATCTTCTTCTGCCGGAACCATACCACCGCCATTACAACGGCAAGATAGGTCTTTCCTGTACCGGCCGGTCCGATCGCGAACGTGATGTCGTACCGGCGTATCGCCTCCACATAGCGACATTGCCCGGGGGTTTTCGGCCGCACCTGCTTGCCGCGGGGTGTGGCAAGTAATATGTCCCTCGGGGCCTCCGCATCCGGCCCCTCGCCGCTTTTGACCGCCCGGACCACCCGGTTGACCTCGTTGACGCTCACTTCCCCGAGTTCGCGGTAGGTGCTTTCAAGCCGGCGCAACACCTGCCGTCCCTGTTCCACCTGGGGCGGTGTCCCGATAAGTACAAACTCGCCCTCCCGTAAGACCAGTTTGATCCCGGTAGCCTTTTCGATCGTTTTTAGGTTCTCGTCAAACCGGCCCAGGATCTCCATAGCCGCGACCTGGTCGTGGACCGGGACCCTGATCTCAATTTCCTCCAATCAGCAACTCAAGCTCCTTTCACGGTCTAAACTCCTGGATGACCCCGATATCCTCTAAGACCTCCGCCTCTATTCGCACCCTGACTACACTCTCCGGCCTTGCCGTGCGCACCTCCTCAACCTTCTCCCGCAGCAACCGGCAGTCTTCCGGCAAGGAAGAGGACAGCACCCGCCGCGCCTCTTTTTCCGCAATCTTTCTTGCTTGGGCGCGTGTGTGCTTGATTTCGAACCGCACAAGTTCAATGTATTCTTTATTGATAAATTCCACGGGAGCGTCGAAATTCCTCCATTGCAAGGGCCTTTTTGCCGTCACCCGCACCTTGCAGCGTGCGAAAGGAGACCGCTTAGGGCCGTAAACAGTGAACTCGCGGCCGCCCAACTTAAGTACCACCGTCCGCACCGTTCTTCCCCGGCGCTCGCCCGACTCTTTTAGCGGGGCTTCGCCGTACCCTTCGTACCAGACCCTTGCCCGCACAATCCCTCTAGCCCTTGTGTAACGGGGCAATCCCGGTGCAACTCCGGTCCCTCCTCTTTCTTCATCTGTTGCCGGGACTATCTTCCCTGAGATCAGCAACTGTCCGGGCAGTACGGTATCGCCTTCTTCAACCGCCGGCTGACCATCCAGCACAAGGAGTTCCTTTATCAGCCCCGCTTTCCGCGCAACGATGTGTGCCGGAGAGCCCGGGAATCTGCCCGGCAGCTTCTTCTCCACCACCGTAACCGAGGCCCTACTGCCCTTGATTTCAACTCCCACCCAGGCTATGGCAAGAAAACGCTCCAATACGGACCGCTCGACCTCCTTCTCGTTTATCCGCCACCTCGGTGTGCCTGCTTTCAGCCCGCACTCCGCGGCCGCCTTGAGTATTGCGGCGGCGGGCGTTTTCTTTGCGCCCGTGACTTCGACCACCCAGACAAACGAAAAGAACAGGTACAGTGCCGCCAGAAAAAAAGCGCCCCGCCATAAAGCGCCTTCCGCTGCCTCGCCCGCCAGATGACAAAGGGGAGGCCCGCCTTTTGCTGCACGGTGAACCGGCTCCCCGTGCGCCGGGCGATGTGACGTAATGCGCCGACCGCGCCCAGGCGGACGCGCAGAAGGATTCTCTCCCCGCCTAAGTGCCTGACGTCCCAAAACCTTATCCCCCTGCTGACAGCCATGTTGATAAACCGTTCAATCGACCTTCCTTCGACCAAGAGGGAAACGTATCCCTTGAAATAGGAGAGCAGCCGCAACTTAACCCTCCCTTCAAAAATAGTTCGAAGTTAAACAGTTCAAAGTTCGAAGTTGAGAAGTCAGGAGCCAGAAGTCAGAATTCAAAATTTCGGGGACACAATACTAAATTATTAGGCCCAGGAGTTCCACTTACATAAACGTTACCGCGTGAATATCCCCTTCGATGATTATCTCGTCCTGCACGATGCTTTTCAGGCTTAGATTCTCGCCTGAAACGGCTACTTCACCGGTTTCAACCAGTATCTTCACCAGTTCCGGACTATAGGCTACAATTCCCCGGTGATTTTCGATCAACACCTGGATATTACCCGTGATGATTATCTTAGGGAGATCCAGTGCCACCTCCCCGGGTAGCTCCAGGGCTAACGCGGCCTTTCGCTTCACCTGTTCCCGCACTTCGCGCCAGCGCATACAGCGCAATCCCCCCAGAAGGCTTCTGTTCGCCCCATCTTGATTCTTCCGCTGCTGGGGGCCAAAGTCCGTATCAGCTCCTCCTGGTACAATCTCTATGCCTTTCGCAGGGATAAAAATTAAAAAGTTGCCTTGCTCAAGGCAACTTTTCTTCAACCGGTCCGTATCGCGCGCTACCTGAATGAGCGCCGCCGCCTGCGGGCGGCCTCCGACTTCTTTTTCCGTCGCACGCTCGGTTTTTCATAATGCTCGTGGCGCCTGGCTTCAGCCAAAATGCCAGCGCGCTGACACGTTCGCTTGAAACGCTTCAGGGCGCTATCCAATGTCTCGTTCTTGCCCACTCTGATTTCTGCCATACCATCCCTCCCTCCGCTGCGCGAATCGCCCAAGACACGGAGGTTGCACATGCGTTTTACGCTTGCCGTCAGCATCATAGATAATTAAGGTTTCCCCTTTTTTAAACAATAAAATATTAGCCGATATCTCAGAAGCTGTCAACTATCCGGGAGGCCATCCAAGAGGACGTCCGGCGATGAGGTGGTAATGGAGGTGGAAGATCAACTGTCCTCCGCCGCGCTGGCAGTTGGCTACCAAACGGAACCCCTTTTCCTTCAGGCCCATCTCCTGGGCGATCTGAACCGCTGCCCGGTGAAGCCTGCTAATGATCGCGTCATCTTCAGGCTCCAGCGCAAAGAAGGTGCTAATGTGCTTTTTTGGGATGATAAGTATATGTACCGGCGCTACAGGGTTTATATCTTCGAAGGCGACAACCGTCTCGTCTTCATAAACCACGGTCGCTGGGATTTCCTTCTTCACAATCCTGCAAAACAGGCAATCTTCCACAAACTTCACCCCCGGCTATAATTATTCCACTTCTATCACGAAAATCCTGCCAAAAACCAAAGAAAATCCAAACTGAGGCGTTTTCTATCTATCAGAATTTTCTTCCTTTATCATGCCTTGGAGCACTTTCCCTTTGACTGCTGTAATCATCACGGCTACTATTGCCCCCGATAACCCGCTTCCTGCTTTGAAGACCACCGGAAGGTAATGCTCACTGTGCCCTTCCCATCGGCCGTCAGCATTCTTTCCTTCAGTGAGGACAGTCACCTTGCGCCCTTTGAACCGTTTGGCATAAGCGCTTGCCAGTTCGGCACCTATATCGAGCATCACCTTCAGGCGCGCCCCTTTAACCGCCTGCGGTACCTGTTGCGGGAAATCGGCCGCCGGGGTGCCGGGTCGGGCCGAAAACTTAAAGACATGCAGTCCGCTGAAGCCGATGTAACGCACAAAAGAAACCGTGTTGGCGAACGCGGATTCGGTTTCACCGGGGAAGCCGACCATTACGTCGGTGGTGATTGCTATGCCCGGGATGCGCCGGCGGAGAGATTGTACCACCGCTGTGTATTCGGCAGTGGTATAACGTCGCCCCATTCGCTCAAGCACGGTGTCGTCCCCGCTTTGTAAGGGAATATGCAGGTGAGGACAAAACCGTGCGTCTCCCGCCATCAGTTCGATCAATGCCGGTACGACCTCTTTGGGTTCAATCGAACTCAGCCGCAACCTGCAAAGCCCTGGCAGTTTTAAGATCCGGGAAATCAGTGCAGCCAGCTCCATAGGGGGCTCAAGGTCCATGCCCCAGCGGCCGATATGGATGCCGGTAAGCACCAGTTCCTTGAAACCGGCACCGAGCAGGCGCCGTGCTTCCTGAAGGACCGCTTCCGGCCTTCGGCTCCTCAAGGGACCGCGAGCGTAAGGGACTATGCAATAGGTACAAAAATTCCTGCAGCCTTCCTGGATCTTCAGGAAGGCGCGCGTCCGGGTGGCAAACATTGCCGGGAGATCCGCGAACTCATACGCGGCAAAAGAATCTTTTACGGCCACCACCTGTCGCCCTGTGCTCATCGCCTCTTCAACTAAGTCAACCAGCTTTTCGCGTCCGGTGGTACCGACCACCACGCTGACACCCGGAATTTCCGCAACTGCTGCCGGGTTCAGTTGCGCATAGCAGCCGGTGACCGCAACGACAGCGCCGGGACTTCTGCGGACAGCCCGCCTGATCGCCTGGCGGGATTTTTTATCTGCCGCCCGGGTCACTGTACAGGTATTGATAACATAGACGTCGGCTACGGTCTCGAAACCGTCTGTCACCCTGTAGCCCCGCCGGGCGAAGAGCGAGGCAAGGGCCGCAGAATCGTACTGGTTCACCTTACACCCTAAGGTGTAAAAAGCCACCGTTTTCATAACCGTCCAATTCCAATGCGACATTCGAAAGATTAGTATCTTGATCTTCCCACCAAAGCCCACAAAGATCTGTCTCATCTCACCATCGGTGTCAACTTGTATCCTTATTCTCCGTTTCACCGTTTCTCCGTTTTCCCGTTTCCCCGTTCCACCGTTTCTCCGGGGCCCCGTTTCCTCCCTCCTTCGACTACCCGATCTCCCCGAAGGCGAACATAACCAAGGCCGGCGCTATTATCCCTGCTGTTTCCGTACGGAGGATCCGGCTGCCCAGGCTAACGGTGATTATCCCACGTTGCCGTGCTGCAGCCACCTCCGAGAGGCTGAAACCGCCTTCCGGTCCGATAAAGATTGAGACCGCGCTCGGCCTTTCCGTACTCAAACACTCACGCAGCGAAACAGCCTCTTCGCCTTCCCACGGCATAATCCCCATCTGAAAGGGTCCGAGCAGGTCTAACGCATCCGCGAAAGAATGAACCGGTTCCACAGCGGGAACCACCGTACGGCCGCACTGCCGGGCGGCCTCAACCGATATCTTCCGCCAGCGCTCCCACCGTTTTGCCCTTCGTGCTGCATCAAGACGCACCACCACCCGCTCCGTAACTACGGGTACTATACGCGCCACACCGAGTTCGGCGGCCTTTTGGACCACAAGATCCATCTTATCCCCCTTGGGGATGGCCTGAAACAGCGTAACCCTAAGTGACGGCTCCGTCTCCTGTTTGATCTCTCCAACAAGATTAAGGCACACCTTCCCGCTCTCTGCAGTTCTTATCACTGCGCTGAAGGCCCGTCCTTCGCCGTCGAGGACCGTCAGCGTATCCCCGGGGCCCAACCGCAGTACCCTGGTAAGGTAATGAACGTCATCCCCGGTGACAAAAAGCGTATTCCCCCGCCACTGCTCCCGCGGTATAAATAATCTGGTCAATTCCTGCCCTCCTCCGGTTAAGTATACCACAACGTCATCTTCGAGGAAAAACAACAAGCCCGCAACAGAAGCGGGCTTTCGGCTAATTCAATTATTACCAGTCAAAGCCAATCGATTGCCAGCGCTATTTCACTGCTCATGGAGGGAAGATCGTTCCGACACGCGTTCCCGTGAAGACCCCTCAAGAAACAAACTGGAGCATCCCAAACCTCTCTGCCTGTTTGCAGACAGGTTACTTCCTGGAAGGAAGGAGCTCGTCACTGCGGTAGGACAACTTCCTTTCAAACGGGACAACGTTCTTGCCGTTTTCTTTCTCACCGACGCTTGCCGGCTGCGGCGGTTGATCCCATAGGTCGCGCTTGCAATAAGGACAGATCCATGACCCTTTATCAGCCGCACTGTAGGACCATTTACCGCATGTAGGACATTTCTTTGCGAACACTTAAAACCCACCCCTCAAGCTGAGCTTACGCCTCCGACCCTGCGTAGCACTTTATCACTGTTGCGTCTGAAAGAATCACCGGCAGACGTTATAACTATTTTGGTGCCGTTTAGCCCCTTTGTCAAGGGGGAATTTGTCAAATTGGAACACTATGTTTCAGAAAAAAGTGATAAACTATTAAATTAATACCTCCGAGGTGGGATATGGATCTATCGAACCGGCTAAAAGCACTAAGAAAACTCAAAGGATGGACCCAAGAAGAACTTGCTGCGCGAACCGGTGTAACAAGAGATACCATTGCCGGTTACGAATCGAAGGTAAAGCGGCGGCAGCCCAACCCAGAGATGCTTATCAGGTTGGCCAACACCTTTGGGGTCACTGTTGATTGTCTTTTGGGATTGACAGACAACAAAATTGCCGAAGAAACGGCCGCGTATGTTGCAGGTGCTAAGCCAGAACAGATCATCATCCTTATTCCGTGCGGTTCCGGCCGCTTTGAGCTTCGGACCGCCGACGACTCATTAGCACAACTGATTAAGGATGCGCTGGCTCAGGGGCAGCAAACAAAAGAGTAAATAGGGTTATTGAAGGCAAAAAGCCTTCCTGCCCCAAAACCAGGAAGCCTCGCTAAAATACGGCTTGGTAGCGCTAACGGGATTCGAACCCGTGTCTCCGCCTTGAGAGGGCGGTGTCCTGGGCCCCTAGACGATAGCGCCGGGTATTAGAAGTCAGGCGTCGGATGTCGGATTCCTTGCAGGAAATTGCCTACGGCAATTTCCTTTTTGTTAAAATGGCTGCGGGACCAGGATTCGAACCTAGACTACATGGTCCAGAGCCATGCGTGCTACCGTTACACCATCCCGCAACTTACGTATGTAATTATAATATAACACGCCTCCCCTGACAAGGGGAAGCCTTTGTTTCTACTTCTTGGCAATCTTCTGCTCAATCCAGTCGGCTGCCCGCCGGAGCCGTTCGAGGCAGCGCTCCT
>DTYU01000150.1 GCA_012961725.1 Desulfotomaculum sp. | reverse complement strand
GTACCGCAGTACATCCGCTGGACCGTCACCGACAGGAGCGGCCACTACCGGCTCGCGGGAATGCCGCCTGGTATATACGCGGTGAGTGTCTACGCCGACTGGTACGCACCGGCAGCAAGGATCCTCGCGGTGAAGGCCGGAGTAGTGACGACCGCAGATTTCCTGCTAAAAGGACCCTTCGGGGCGTTAGGCGGCCGGGTTACGGATTACCAAGGCAACGGGATTGCGGGGGCAATGATCCTCGCGCTGCCTGAGGACGAGTGGGCGCCGCCGGCGGGCAGGATCGAGGCGCTTGACGCAAGCCGGCTCAATGCGCTTCAGGCAAAGGCGGTTTACCGGACAAGAACCGACCAGAACGGCTACTACTTCATCCCGCTGGTGAAGCCGGGTGCGTACTGGGTGGTTGCGGTATGGCAGAACAACGCCCAGTTCAAAGAGGCCAAGGTTCTGCCGCGGCAGATGACGCGGGTCGATTTCCGGTTTCCGCCGTATGTGAGTCCGCACACCTCCGGCGGGGTCAAACAGATGCAACGCGATATTCCTGAATTTGACCGGATGCAGATCGGCTTATACGAATAAGCACCGGGCCATGACGTTGACGATCCGGGTGGCCGTTTCCTGAACGGCCGCCGGCTTCTTTTTTTTTCGGTGGGGATAGATAGGGATGCGGTTTTTCAGAAAGAAACCGGCGGAGTTTGAAGGGTCAGACTCACGGCAGGAATCACAGGCAGACGCCTTGCTGGCGGAAGCCATGCAGGGTGTTGCTGAGGCCCGCGAGAGGCTGATCGAGTTGAACAAAGGGTTCATCTGCAAGGTGGCCTGCGAGCACTGCCAGCGGCAACTGGCCTGGGATTGCGACGACGAATTAAGCGTGGCCTTAATCGCCTTCAATGAAGCCATCGATACCTACAAAGCGGAAAGGAGAGCGCCTTTTTGGGGTTATGCCCGGCTGGTGATCAAGCACCGCCTTACGGACTATCTCCGCAAAGAGCACCGGCAAACCGGCCGGACCGTCTCTGTCGAGGAGGTCCGGTCTACACAGGAGCCCTGGGTGGAGGATTACGGGGAGGAGATCTGGATAGCGGAATGTGCCGCGGAGATATCGCGGTACGAGAGTTTGCTTTCCGCTTATGGTTTGAGCTTAGCAGACCTGGTAAAATCAACGCCGAGACACACGCGCTTGCGCCGGCAGTTGATAGCCGCCGCCCGCGCACTGGCAAGGAATCAGGCTTGTATTGAGCATTTACGGGAAAGAAAAAAACTTCCCCTTCAGGAGCTATCCCGGTTAACCGGGTTTCCCCTTAAGGTTCTGGAGCGGGGTAGAAAATATATCGTCGGCCTGGGTTTGGTTCTTGCTTCTCCTGAGGATTTTCCTTACATTAATACCCATTTGGAGGAGCTTTAGCTCAAGAAACGGTTCTTGCTCTTGTTCGAGGAGGTAACCGGGTGGCTATTAAAGGATTGATTATGAAAAAACACGACGGAAAGGGTGTTGTGCTAACCTCAAAAGGGGAATTCAAGCTTGTCTCGCTGTCTCCGGAGAGGCGCGTCGGTGAAAAAATTTCCTTAGGCCCAAAACAGGTGGCCAAGACTTACACGTTGTGGCTGGCGGCCTCGCTACTGGCAATAGCGCTTTGTTACCACGCCTTTTTCGCCTTCCTGCCGCAAGCTGCGGCTTACGTCTCTTTAGATACAGGTGATACCGTACTGGAGATGGGCCTCGACCGTCAGGGGAAAATTGTCGCGGTGGATGCCTTCACTCCTTCGGCAGAGGCGGTTGTGCAAAAGGCTGCTTTGAAAGGACAGCGGCTCAGCGATGGTCTCCGCCTCGTTCTTCAGGCGGGAAAACCTGCGCCTTACCGTCCGGAGGCGCTCGTCTTCGCCACGTTAACCAACCCTGCCGGCAAGGACGCCGTCCTTAGACCGGCGGAGCTGGCCCAGGTGATCGCAGCGGTCTTCGCTGGCGAGGAGACTGCACCCAAGATCGTGGTGGCCGCAGTGACGCCGGAGACACGGCGTCAGGCAATAGAGGCCGGCTTTCCCCCCGGCAGGTTTATCCTATGGCAGGCGGCCCAGGAACAAGAACTCTTCATCCCTACCGAAGTGTTGCGGCGAGAGCCGTTAGACGTGGTAGAGAGCAACTTGAATCTTAAGGTGGAAGAACTGGCTCCTCAAAGAGGAGCGGCGCAGGAAGGCCGGTTGGTGGTTGTTCTGCCGGCGAAAAAGGCACTGCCCGCCCCACAGCAACCAGAGCCGGAGGATGAAGACGTACAGCGCGCCCCGCCGGAACCGAAAGCGCCGGAGCCCACTGCCAGCCCGCCGGCGCAGCATAGGGAGCCGCTGCAACCAACTCCCGCTTTGGTTCCGGAACAAGCGCCTACACCCCCGCCGGAAGAGGAAAAGAAACCTGTGCCGGCTGAGGAGGCGCCTGCACCAACAGAAGCGCCTGCGGCAATAGAAGAACCTGCACCGGTTGAGGAAGCGCCTGCACCGACTGAAGAAGAGCCGCTACCCACTGATGAGGAGACGGCGCCGCCAGCCGACGAGGAAAATGAATCGACTGACGAGGGCAAACCGGTGACATCCCCAACCCCGACACCGGAACCGGAGTCCACGGAAACGGGTACCACTTGAGTGGGTAATTTGGGGCTGCAGGCGTTTTAACCCCTGGAGGTCATATGACATTCAGGAGAAGGACCGGGTTGGCGGCAGGGGCGTGCCGTAGGCCTTTTCATACCGCTCCTTTGCCGCCAACAGCGACGGGGCACCCGCGCGGGCGCCCCTGTTTGTCTACAAAGCATAAAACCCGGCCGGTGCCGTGATCGCCGCGGGGCGCCACCGCATCCGTATCAACACCGCCAACCGCCAGCGACTTCAGCACCAATCGGCCGTCAGCTTCTCCCCGGAAAAGGCACGGTTTGTCAAGCCCGTTAAGCATTTTCAAGCCTTGCCTCCTACCGCCGCAAAGGTGCCTGCGGCGGTTACCCGATGGCGAAGACGACCAGGAAGCAGGGGTCGAGCGGATACTGAAGAGAACGGTTCCTTTGTAATTTCCCAACAAATCCATTCTTTTCTCTGAAAGTTTATGGCTTGAAACGGGACTTTAAAATTTCAGGAGCAGCAAGGACAAAAATTAAGAGGAGGTTCTGATTCCTCCTCTTCACCAAGAAAGCTGCGCCTGCCTTCCTGGACCCACTATCTGTCTCACCTACGCATTACAATAATCATTCTAATATAAACGACACTGTTCGTCAATATGCGACCTAAAAATCTTTTGGCGGATATGCACTTGACAGATCAGGGCAGGCTCTACCGTTTTCCGGCAACCTGCCCATGACAAAAATGCTGTTCATATGAGAGGTGCCTATGCCGCACCAGTCTTGTAATACAGGAAGTAGACCAGCAGGTAAATCAGCAGAAATATCAAAACGGAGGAGACGGCAGCGCCAATTGACCACGGGTATAGCAGGTCGCGGGGATAGATGATCTTCTCTTTTTCCAAGCGCTGCCTGTCTTCTGCACGATCGGTGAAGTTGTAAACGATAATGTCCGCACCGATCTTAAGGGCCGCTGGCGGATTCTTGCCGAACCAGAGGAGAAATTTAGGCAACGCGTCAGTCACGGCATCGTTTATCTTGGCCACTACGGCGGAGACCGGCTTGGTAATGAACCATACCAACACATTGGCCCCCTTCCGTAAGAACCAGTCGGCATCCAGGTTGATAGCCCTCATCTCAGGCGGATAGATCCCAGCGAGTATCAGCAGGGTAAACGCCAAGGCGGAGAAAAAGAGGAGCTGAAGTTGCGCCACGATATGACACGGGGTGTATGGCTGGTAATCAACGGGATAGGGAAGTATGCTGTACAGAAATCCAGGACAGACCCCGATGAAAACACAGAGGAAGGCCGCAATGCCCATGGCCGCCATCATGTTCAGCGGGGGTTCCTTAGGCCTTAAGCCGGAATCACGGGCGAAAAAGGTGAAAAAGGGTATCTTGATACCGGCATGGTGGAAAACACCGGCTGAGGCAAAGATTAGAATGAACCAGATTATGGGCATGTGCCCCGCGGCAACCGCTTCGATAATGAGCGATTTAGTGGCAAAGGCACTGAACAGAGGAAAGGCGGAAATAGACGCCGCCCCGACCATGCAAAAAGTACAGGTAATCGGCATCGTTCTATGCAAACCACCAACCTCTGTGGCATTAATCTTCCCGGTCTGGTGAAGAACCGCACCCATGGCCATGAAAAGAAGCGCTTTGAAGATGATGTCCGCAATAGCGTGCGCTGTGGCACCATTTAGGGCCAAATGCGTACCGATACCGATGCCGACGACCATGAAACCAACCTGGTTAATCAGACTGTACGAAAGTACCCGGCGCAAGTCATTTTCAATGACCGCAAAAAAGATGGGAAATAAAGTCATGATGGCGCCGATCCAGATCAAGATCTCTGTTCCCGGAAAGCTCCGTGCCAGAGCATATACCGCGCACTTGGTAGTAAAAGCACTCAAGAATACGGTACCTGTAATAGTCGCCTCTGGGTACGCATCGGTGAGCCATGTATGGAGACCGGGCCAGGCACAGTTTATGCCAAAACCGATAAAGATTAGAAGCGATGCCAGGCCACCTAAGCCGAGATAGCCAAACTCAATGGACCCCGTATTGTGCACATGCATAAGTATGCCACACAGAAGGCAAAAACCCCCGAAGATGTGCACCAGAAGATACCGCATTCCTGCCGCGTATGAGGCGGTTGTTCTCCGCGCCCAAATAAAGTACGCAGCGCCTATAGACATTATTTCCCAGAAGATGAGAAGCGTCAAAAAATCGCCGGCAAATACGACACCCAGAGAACTGCCCGTATAAAGGAGGGCAGCCGTATGTTCTGGGTTGTTATCAACTCGGAGCGCATAAAGATTCGCAATAAAAGAAATCATGGTAAATATATAGCCAAATGCCAGACTAAGCCTATCAACCCTGCCAAAAATTAGTTTGTAGTCCATGAAATGAATGATCCAGTGTATCCCGTCGGATATACTTAGTAGGTTTAAAAGGGACAGGACCGGCAACACCAGCAGTAAAAAGGACCTAGGCATACCTCTCAGGAAAACTACTAGGAACGCCCCAGCGATGAATAACGCCGCAGGCGGTACGCTAAAACTCATAATAATCCTCCTTACGCTTAACAATGGGGCGTAACACGTACTTAGCGAATAGGACTAAAACAACGCATGCAACAAACCCATATACAGCGTAAAACGAAGGATACTCTTCCCAGCGAAAATGCGGGTCTTTGGGGATAAAAAAGTCAATGATTATCAATAATACAACTACGGAGAAGAATATACTCAAGAATACTTTTAGGGCTGTGGAAAGCGAACCCTTCTTTTTCATGTGAATCCCCTATTAGAGCGTTGGACTATTTAAGACTCAAATAAAGGATAAGGATAAGGTACAAAACACCAACAGAAAAAGTGATCCCGAAAACCGTTGGAAACCCCGGTACAGCCTCATGCTTCAGTTCCATCAATTCTTCCCTCTCTTTTTCCATTTAATAACTCTCCCCTGTCACGTAACCCACAATCATCTTCGCCAGGTCAAGAATCAGCGACGGCCAAAAGAAGAGCGCCATCGCTTCGATTCCCGTAAGCACCACCGGTACCACCATAAAGGCGGGCGCCTCCTTTATCTTTGGAGCAATGACCTGGCCGCCGGCTTTTGGCTCCTTGAAAAAGGCGGCGTAAACTATGGGAAGGAGATAACACGCATTAAGAATCGAGCTTGCCGCCAGCACGATGAGAATGGGCAACCGCCCCGCTTCGATGGCTCCCATGGCTAAATACCATTTGCTGACAAAACCCCCGAAGAGCGGCATGCCAATCATGGAAAGCGTACCTAAGGTGAAGGCCATCATCGTAAAGGGCATCTGTCTGCCGATACCGTCAAGTTCGCTTATCCTTGTCTTGTAGGTGGCCACATAGATCGCCCCGGCGGTGAAAAACAGGGTGATCTTGCCGAAGGCATGCATCGTAATGTGGATGATGCTGCTGGCGATAGCGCTCGGTGTTAACAAACCCACGGCGAGGACGATGTAAGAAAGTTGGCTTACCGTCGAATAAGCCAACCTGAGTTTCAGGTCGTCCTGCATCATGGCGATGACCGAAGCGGCAATGATGGTAAACGAGGCGACGTAGGCAAGGATTACACCGAGCCCGATCTCCTCTAACAAATCGACCCCAAACACATAGAGCAGCACTCGGACAACCGTGAACACGCCAGCCTTAACGACGGCCACGGCGTGCAGGAGCGCGCTCACCGGTGTAGGCGCCACCATCGCCGCAGGCAGCCAGGCGTGCAACGGCATAACAGCGGCCTTGGTGATCCCGGCGATGAAAAGAATATAGGTAATGATCACTGCAATCTCCGGAGCCTTGCCGGCCAGGATGCCTTGGCTCGAAAATTCGAGCGTACCGGTATAGTAGTACACCAAGAATATCGCCGGCAACTGGAAAAAGATGGATGTGCCAAGCAGATAAACAAGGTACTTCCTGCCCCCGAATATCGCCTCGGGAGTCTGTTTATGGACTACGAGGGGATATGTACAAAGCGTTAGTAGTTCATAGAAAACGAAGAGGGTAAAAAGGTTCGCCGAGAAGGCTATCCCCAGCGCTGCACACAGCGCAACCGCGAAGCACATGAAGTACCTCGTCTGCGCGTGCTCGGCCAAAGAGCGCATGTAACCGATCGAATAACACGAAGTAATAATCCAAAGAAATGAAGCAGTAAGTGCAAAGGTCATGCCTAAGGGATCAACGCGCAGTGCGAGATCGAGTCCGGGCAGCACGTGAACGATAAAACACTCTATAACCTTGCCTCCCAGGACTATGGGCAGCATCGAAAGCACGATCGCAAACTTTAAAACTGCGGCCATAAGCGTCCAGGTCTCCCTTAAGTTCGGCCACCTGCCCGAAAGACCAATTAGGAGAACCGCGCTCAGAGATACGAGCATGGCGCATAAAGGCCTTGCCGATTCGTACACTTCCATTTGACTTACCATCCCGCTATCGCAGCAGAATCATTGACGCCTTCTCGGCAAGTGACAGAGGCAGCGAGGCAAAGATGCCGAAGAAAACGCATAGAACTGCCGTAACGATTGTGGGCAACAACATCAGTACAGGTGCGTCTTTCGGGTTCGATTCCGCGACCACCACTGATCCTTCACTTACCTTGCTCGCATCGTGCGGCTGGAAGTACATGTTATCGATCACCCGCCAGAAATAGACGGCTGTCAATAAGGAACTCAGCATGAGGACAATGATCAAGTACCACATTCCGGCTTCGAGCGCAGCGATGGCCAAGTACCATTTGCTCACAAAACCTACCGTTAGGGGAACACCGATCATCGAGAATGCACCAACGGTGAAAGCGGCCATAGATACGGGCATCTTCCTGCCTAGATCTTTGAAATCTTCAATGGTGGTGATACCCAATCGGTACACGATGCCGCCGACCGCTAAAAAGAGGGTGCCTTTCATCAGCGCGTGGTTCACGATGTGCAAGAGAGAACCCTGAATTCCGGTCAGGTTCATAAGCGATATCCCTAAGATGATATAACCGATCTGTCCTATGCTTGAATAGGCAAGCATCTTCTTGATATCCGTTTGTGCCACGGCCAATATGGAACCCATTAAAATGGCAAGAGCGGCAAAGAATAGCAACAGATGGTTAAGGTGTATGCCTGTTATGAGAAACTCGGCATGAAAGACAGTGAACATTACCCTGATAAAGGCGTAGGCGCCTACCTTGGTGGCCGTGGCGGCCATGATGGCGCTGACCGCGGAAGGAGCGTAGGTATATGAGTTGGGCAGCCAGTTATGCAGTGGGAACAAGGCGATCTTGATGCTAAGGCCGACGGCAAAAAAGGCGAATGCCGTCTGCACCACCTTAGAGCCGTACAGCGCCGGTAGCCTTTGCGCCAGGTCTGCCATATTCAGCGAGCCGGTGACCATGTAGAGATGTCCGATTCCCAGGAGAACAAACGTGGCCCCGATGGTGCCCATTACGAGGTAGTTGAAACTTGCCATCGCCGCCTCTCTGCGCTTTGCGATGGCAATCAAGGCATAACCGGCCAATGAGGCAATTTCTAAGAAGACGTAAAGGTTAAAAATATCGCCTGTAATGACGATGCCCATCAAGCCCGTTACAAAAAGGAGGTATACCCCATAAAAAAGCGGCAAACGGGCTTCGTCAATCTCCAACTCAACGCTCTTCTTGGCATAGACCGCAACGATAAAAGCGATAAAGGCCACCAGGCACAACACGAACGCGTTAAGGTAATCAATAAGATACTCAATACCCCAAGGCGGCTCCCAACCGCCGAGCCAGTAACTGATCCTTCCGGTTTCAAGAACGGTGGACAAAAGCGAAAGAGACCCGGCAAAACACAAAGCCGTGACTATTACAACGATGTACCAACTCAACACCCTGTGTATGCGTCCTGCCACAGGGGTCACTACCGCAGACAGGAGGGGCAGCACAATCATCACGATGGGAAGGTGTTCCATCATCAGTCATGTGGCTCCAACAACTTCAGTATCTTATCCTCTTCCACCGTGCCGAACTGTTTCATGATCAGGATTATTATCGCCAGCGCGACAGCGGTGGTGCTGACCGCCACCACGATGGCCGTAAGGATCAATACGTGGGGCAGGGGGTTGGTGTAGACAGGATTGCCTTCCATCCAGATGGGCTCGGTGCCGCCCTTTACCTTGGCGATCGAAATGTAAAACAAGAACACCGCCGTTTGAAATATGTTTAAGCCAATGACTTTTTTAACCAGGTTCCTTTTGGCAATGGCGGCATAGAACCCGACCATCATCAAGAAAATGTATATCCAGTAGTTATATTTTGCTGAAATGAACTCCGTCATTTCTCATCCCGCCTGGCCGTTTCAAGAAATAGGGTGATCATCACTGAGGCCACCGTTATCGCAACGCCGATCTCAATCCCCAGGATGCCGAGATGGCTTGAATGCTCCGGTGTGCCCAAAGGAAGCATATCGTACTCAAGATAGTTGCCTCCGGCAAGCAGACACAGCACCCCTATGCCGCCGTAAACAAAGACACCGGTAGAACACAAAAGGTCGGTGAACTTCTGTTTGATCCTTTTCCTGGTCGCCTCTACGCCATAAATAAGCGCGTAAAGGATGACGCTCGAACCTAAGATAACGCCGCCCTGGAAGCCGCCCCCCGGCCCGCCCTCGCCGTGGGCTATGACGTAAAGGGCGTAAAGCTGGATCAAGGGTATCAGCATACCCCCGATTGTCCTCCGGATGATGTTTTCCGGCACAGCACACCACCTCTTAACTATCTTTGCGTATTTGCCTCAGCAGCATAATCACGCAGATCCCCGCCGTGAAGATCACCATGGTCTCGCCTAAGGTGTCGTATCCTCTATAGGCAGCCAGGATGGCGGTAACGAAATTAGTCACACCGCATTCACGAACGGAATGCTCCAAATACCTTGGTATCACATGCAAATTCGTCGGCGCATTAGGGTCCCCGAAAGCCGGCATGTCCACTGTCCCGTAAAGCAAAGCCGCCGTTACCGAAAGTACTGCCAGCAAGTGCGGAACAGACGCCAGCAGGGAGCGGCGAGGGTGGTCCTCCTCACGTTTTATTCTGCTAAGCGCGGCGATTAATAGGATGCCGGTGATTCCCGCTCCGACCGAAGCCTCCGTGAAGGCCACATCAACGGAGTTCAGGCGCATCCAGACCACCGTCATGATAAGGCTGTATATTGTCAAAAACACGATTGCAGCCAGCAAATCCCGCACCCGCACTGCTGCTATCGCACAAATCACCAAGAAGGCCAATAGGAACAGATCCAACATGATCGATAATCTCCCTGAATACTCTTTGCATCAGCTAACCTTGACGTCTTTACTTTTCCCCCTACGATGACTGGCTCTTTTGCCACGGTTTTAAACCGGCTGTATAGGCCGCTTTCATAACCCAGTGCGTCGCTGTCGGGTTCGCAATCCAAATAAAGGCAATGATTATCAAAAGCTTGACGCTTACCAGTGAGAACCCCTCATAGATGATCAGGCCTACAAGTACCAACATCTGTCCCAGGGTATCGCCTTTCCCCGACGGGTGGCACCTGGCATAAAAATCCGGAAATCTGACCATGCCTATACAGGCTACCACCATCAAAAAACAGCCAACCGCAAGGAGTATAGCGGTTACAACCGTCCTTATATCCACAATCCTTCCCCTCTCATTTAAAGGTCCAACCTGCCTGCCTCTACATATTTGAGGAAAGCCAGGGCAGCAATGAAGTTTATCAGGGCATAAACGAGCGCGATATCTAAGAAATGGGGGCGGGCATACATGAAGCCAATAAGGGCAAGAAGTACCACCGTTTTTGTGCCGATAACATTGGCCGCCAAGATCCGGTCATAGATCGTCGGCCCGACGATCGCCCTGTACAGTACGAGGATAGCCGCTAAGACTATTGCGATTCCTGCCGCATCAAACATCTCTTCCTTCAACCTCCTTCACCCTGCCTTGCATCTCGCCGGACAATAGGCTTCTGGCGGCGGCCTGGGTAATGGCGTGAACTATGAACTCTTCCCGGCTTCCTTTTATGGTGACCGTGCCAGGGGTTAAGGTAATCGAGTTGGCGAGAGCGACGATTCCAAATCCTGTTTTTAGTTCGGTGGTGAATCTTATAACCCTGGGCTCGATAGGCATCTTTGGATGCAAGGTAAGGTAGATCAAATGAAGGTTTGCCAGCGTAATCTGCCACACAAGCCACGGGAGGTACTTGATACAACGCACTGCTTTCCTGAAACCTGGCCCTATCTCCTTTTCGTTAAGGAAGAGGTCGTGTGACCAATGAGCTACCAACAGGCTTGAAATGATACCAAGAGTAATCAGAAGGGGATCAAAATGACCGGAAAGAAGGATCCAGAATGAAAACATGACTATTGCGGTTAATAGAAAGCTCATCAACTACTCCCCATCCGGCAACTGTATCGCTACACAAACACGCCTGAGTTTATCAGTTGACACAGCCCAAGCTTCCCGTATCTGGTCACACCAGGGATGTTCACCGGCGGACTATCCCGGCCGCCTTTTCCGGAAGTTTCTGGCCGGGGGAGGGAGCGTAGCGGCGCCGGTTATGGATAGTGTACACAGGCGGCCGGGATCAGTCAAGCCTGGTCACTAATTCCACTGAGTCAACAAACTACGGCCGTTTTTTCTTTCCTGAAATAGAGTTCAACGCTAAACTACAGATGATTCCACCGCAGGAACCGTCATGAAGTTCCATTTCTTAACTTTCCCAAATTGCCTACTTAAGAAGCCCTGTTGTTCCTTATCTCTCGGAGTATTCTGCCAAGTGTATTTTCAAGCTTTGCCTCCTGCAGCCGGCGTGGTACAATGGTAGAAACCGGCGTGATTTGACAGGGAGGTTGCTCAGATGGTGATCTCCATCGTTGACCGGGTCTCCCTCCAACCGGGGATGACCTGGCGGCTCCCGTGGCATCTCAGACCAGGCCAGATGGTTTTAGTAGAGATGATCGCCCTCACCGGGCCTGAAGCGGTGGTAAGGATTGCCGGACAGACCTTCAACGCACGCGGGCAGCTCCCGAGCCCTCCGGCGACCTTCTGGGCGATGATTGAAGAAATACGCCGCCAGACCCTCCACCTTAGGCGGCTCAGCCCGGAGGTAACGGCGGACCTTTCCCCCGAAGACCTCGCCCGACAACTACAACTCCCTGAAGATAAAGATACCGTTCGGCTGCTCAAGGAAATGCTCAGGAGGGGCCTGCCGCTTGACCGTGGTGCAATCATACGCTTTTTGGCAGAAGGGAAGGCACTTCCCGAAGCGGAGCGCGATTCGTATTGGGCGGTAAGGCTTTACTTGGAAACGCTGGACCTCCGGGAAGATGCGGAAAAGGTCCGCCGTGCGGCAGAGTACCTGATGCGGCGCGAGCTGGCCGGCCCCGAGGGCCAGGCAACTTTAAACCGGGCGCAGGCGCTCGACCCGTCGCAAGACCTGTTAAGGTTTTTTACCTTCCTTGGTTTAGAATCCTTTGGGGAGGTCTACCTGATTCACCAAGGCGGTAGGGGTGAGGGGCCCGAACTCCCGGCCGGGCTCGTTGTTCAAGTAACGACGCCGGTTTTGGGCGAAACCTGGGTTTATCTATCTAAGAAAAGCACCAACAACTATGCGCTAAAGATTACGGTCGCGGACGAAAGATTCCTGCCGCCAGCGGCAGAAATGGCCGACGCATTGCGGCAGAAGCTGACCGCCGCCGGGTACCCGGTAAGGCACGTGGCGGTCGCACCCTGTTCCGCAAAGACGGTCTTCGACATCATCGAGCCCGCCGGGACAGCCGGTTACCGTGCCCTGAACGCAATGGTTTAAGGGGGCTATCACCGTGGACGAGAAACCGAAAGCGGCAGCCGCACTGGTCTACGAGCCGCCAAAAGACGGCGCTCCGCGGGTCGTGGCCGTGGGGCGGGGCAAGCTTGCACAGATGATCGAAAACCTGGCCAAAGAGCATGGCGTACCGGTTTACCACCATCCGGAGCTGGCATTCACCCTCTCCGGCCTCGGCCTGGACAGGGAGATCCCACCCGCGCTTTATCAGGCCGTGGCGGAGATAATCGCCTGGGTTTACAACCTTGAGCAAAAGGCGGCAGGCGGCTGAGGTGTCTTATCGAGCCACGCGCTATTTCGTCAACGTCGACGGCGCCAGTCGGGGCAACCCAGGCCCGGCCGCAGCGGCCATGGTGGTGCAGGATGAATCGGGCAAGGTGCTCTTAACCAAGAGCAAAAGCCTCGGTATAACCACAAACAACGTGGCCGAGTGGTCCGCCTTAGAAGGAGCGATAAAAACGCTCGGCTATCTTGCAGGTCGCTCAAGAGGAAAGATTGAAGCGGTCATCCGGTCCGACTCCGAGTTGATTGTGAAGCAGTTCAACGGGGAGTTCAGAATCCGCGACCCCGAGCTGAAAGCCATCGCCGCACGGGTCAGGAAGTACCTGAAGGACCACCCGGCGCTGAAGATAAGCGTTGTTCACGTTCCCCGGGAGGAAAACCGCCTGGCAGACCAGGAAGCAAACAAGGCCCTGGCCAAGGAGATACAGGAGACCAACATTTGTGAAGGAGGTTCGCATCAAGATGAAAGAAAAAATCGAAGCCGCCCTTGACCGTATCCGGCCCTACCTCCAGCGCGATGGCGGGGACGTCGAACTGGTGGCGGTTGAGGATGGCGTGGTGAAGGTCCGGCTGAAGGGTGCCTGCAGCGGCTGCCCGATGGCGACGATGACGTTGAAGCACGGGATCGAGCGCATATTGAAACAAATGGTTCCCGAAGTAAAAGAGGTGGTGGCTGTTTAGGAAAGCAAACTCCAGCCTTCAAAGAAAAAGCCGCAAATGCTTGCGGCTCCAGCCTTTTCCTGGAGCTGGTGGTCGGATTTGAACCGACGGCCTGTGCAATACGAATGCGCTGCTCTGCCGCCGAGGTATACCGCCCTTCACGCAATATTTTACTTGGCGAAGAGGCGCTCCTTTTCCGGTAAAGGCGCCGGCGCCGCAAGCGTAATCTGCGGCAACAGGCCCCGTCGTTTAAAAAAAAAGGCGGTTTCCCGCCTTTAGATGCAATCAAGCCAGATACTCTTAGTGCCCTGCGGAGATTATGCCGGCAGCCGCCAAAACCAGCACTAAAATCTCCACGGCGACAAGAACGGAATAAATCCCTTCTTTTCGCTTGATGTATGCCGGCAGGAGCACCAGGTAGCCAAAAACCGTCACCCCGGCAAGCAGAGCGATACCGAGAAAGTTCATATAGTCGCCCTTACCCACCAATCTTAACCAGCCCCAACCTACAGGGGCTTTCGTCGCTTCTACATACTCATGCGCGCTGATACCTCTCCCCCAGTATTTCGGAAGCTCTTCCAACGGAAAATGCGGGGCCACGAGGCCGGAGATATACAGAAGAAAGGTCACCACCATCAAAGCGATCCCGCCAATCGAAGCGACCAGCAGAAGGTTGCCGTAAACCACCTGTTCCGGCGGGGCCTCGGTCGCCTGTTGCACCATTTTTTCCCTTTCCACAGCCATCCTCTCCACCTCCTTAGCCCCAGATGTGCAGGCCCTGCAAGATCGGCCGGACTCCCGCAAAGAAGAGTGTCGCGATTACGATATACCGCACCGCCTTCGGCTTGGTTTTCGCAAGAAGCCGGACACCGACGAAGGAACCGAGCATGATCCCGAGAAGGGAAGGAATGGTGATCATCGGGATGCAGGCGCCGGCGTTGAGGTAGATCCACGCTGCCGAAGTATCGGTGATCGAAAGGAGGAACTTGCTGGTCGCCACCGAGATCTTGAGCGGTGCGCCCATCAGGAGGTTCAGGACCGGAACGTTGGCCCACCCGGCACCAAGACCGAACATGCCGGCCATGATACCGATTAAGATAAACAAAAGGAAACCGAAGGGTGTACGGTGGACCGTCCAATCAACCGCTTTGCCTGTGGAAGCCTCGTGGTAGATGCCGTTTATCCGCATCGCCGCCGCGAGGGCATCCGCTTTGGGCACTTTCGGGAACTCGGCCTGTTTTGAGACGATAAAGAGAATCGCAATGCCGATGACCGTAACGCCAAGGCAAATCCTCACGACGTCTTTCGGCAGCGCCAGGCCCATCAGCGCGCCGACGATACTGGCGGTCGATGCGATCAGGGCCACCGGTATCGCCAAACGCAGGCTTGCCAGGTTGCGTTTAAGCAACCCCGGGCCGGCCGCCAGTGCTCCCGAAAGCGCAACGAGCAACCCCGTACTCCGGACAAAGTCGATGCCAAACGGGAAAAAACCGCCTATGATTGGTACAAACAGAACGCCGCCGCCGACACCGGCTAAGACCGCAAAGATACCGATAACAAAAGTAGCAACGAACAAGAGCAAAGGCCAAACCCACCAGGCCGTATCTGGAGACGCACCTGCCGCAGTCGCTGCTGCGCTCATCGCCTCCGGCGCGGCTGAAGCCAGCTGGGTTACGGCCACAGCGCTCACGGGAATAAACTCCAGCATATCTCACTTCTCCCCTATCCTGATAGTATGGATAAGACTACCGCAAGCTGACTATTTAATCAGCGTATTAATGCTTTGTAAAAAATCACCTCCTTTTCTTTTCTTGCGCTTTGAAACCTTACTTAGTACAATAAGATATACCAAATCCTTAGAAATTACAACCAATCATGGATTAAATGGGTTTTTCATAACCACTGCCGGCCGCCCCGCAAGCTGCAAAACCTTATCAGAAACTCTCGCATCCCGTTTTCGGAACCGTAAAGAGAAGAAGTGACTCCCCTGAAAAACTACTTTAATATCTTTTCGAGAGCACCGATTTTTTTCCTGCCGTGAAAGTGATAT
>DTYU01000149.1 GCA_012961725.1 Desulfotomaculum sp. | reverse complement strand
GTTGTCAATGGTCATTTAAAAATCCGCACTTTTGGCCACTGGAAAGTCGTCATTTTTGGCCACGAAAAGTAGGCCATTAGATTTTGGCAGTCATCATTATCCCTCCTTTGCCTGTGTGTTTCTGGGTGAAACCAGGCGGTTACGCACCCGGTAGCTGTCACCACGCAGGGTGATCACGTGGGCGTGGTGGAGCAGTCGATCCAGTAGCGCCACAGCCGTGCCAGGGCTGGCAAACAGAGTGCCCCAGTCGCTGAAATCCAGGTTGCTCGTGACTATCAGCGCCACATTTTCATAGGCCTTGCTTACCAACTGGAAGAGATGGTCCGAAGCCGTTTTGTCCAGGGTCAGGTAACCCACCTCGTCTAAGATGATCAAGTCGTTGCGCAGAAGACTGCGCATGTACTGCGGGAGGCTGTCGTCGGCCAGGCTGGCGTACATCTTGGCGGCCAACTCGTCCATGGTGATGAACAGGGTGCTGTACCCGGCGTTCACCGCCTCGACACCCAGGGCAATAGCCAGGTGCGACTTGCCCACTCCCGGCGGCCCCAGCAGAATCAGGTTCTCCCGGTTGCGGACGAATTCCAGGGTGGCCAAATCCCGCATGGTTTGCGGGCTCACCGAAGTCTGAAACGAGAAATCGAACTCAGCCAGGGTCCGCCGGGCAGGGAAACGGGCCGCTTTCAGGCGCCGCTGCTTTTGGGTGGTTTCCCGTCCGGTGATTTCCTCCTGGAGCAAGTACGCCAAAAAATCCAGGTATGAAGGCTCTTCGGCGAGAGCCACCTCATTGATGGCGTCCAAGGTATCACGCACGTGCCGGAGTTTTAAGCGCTTCAGGTTTTGCTCCAGGGTTTCGCGATCGGCCATACCGATGGTCCGGATCATCGAGTCACCCCCAGCGTTCCGTAGTAGCTCAAGTCGCGCTTCTCCACCTGTACATTCAGGTCTGTGGAAAGGGGTTTGGTTCCGGTGCCGGCCACTTCCGGCAGGCTCTCCGGGGCCGCCTCGTAGCGTTTCAAAATTCCCTTTAGGGTGCCGTACCCAAAAGCCCTGTACTCCAGCGCCCGGCGCATAGCCCGGCTGACAACAGCGGGGGAGTAAGCCCCGGCCAAAGCGATGATCTTTTCCATTTGGTTCCGCAAGGATCCCGTCCGGCTCCGGCTCAGGCCCTGCAGGTAGGCCGCTGCTTCCGGCGCCAAGCCTTCAAACTTGGCCTGTAGCGGATTGGCGGGGGTTTTGCGCCGCCGGGCCTGTTCGTGCTCAGGGTAGTGCTCACCCCGGATGATGCGCTTGCCACGGCCGTGTTCAAGTCTGATGGTGTCCACTACTTCGTGGTCGTCCAACAACTCCAGATGGTTTTCGTAGCGCCTGAAACGCACCCGCCGACGGGCCCACCGGGACGGTACCGAGTATTGGTTGCCTTCCACCGAAATTAAGCTGGTGCGTGTAGCGAGCCGGTCTTCCAACACGAAGGGCCGGGCGGATGGTGCCGTCGGACGCAGGTAATCCCGCTCATCGTTCAGCCGTTCCCGGGGGATCTCTCCGGTGGTGCCGTGTACCCGAGTGTTGGCCTTGTTGCTGCACCAATCCCGCACTTGACGGTTCAAATCCCTCAGGTCGGTAAACTTACGACCGTAGAAGAACCCTCGACGCACGTACTTGATCTGGGACTCCACCTTGCCTTTGGATTCGGCGTCGTAGACCCAACAAGCCCGCGGGGTGAACCCACAGGACAGGGCAAAGTGCAGGAGGTTCTCGTTGAAGCGCACGATCTTGCCTACCCGCTCGGAAACCACAACCTTGGCGTTGTCGAACACGATCTCTCGGGGGACACCACCGATGTATATCAAGGCCCGGTACAGGCAAGAGAGAAAAGTGGCTGCGTCGGTCCGCACCACGAACTCGACGTAGCTGACCCGGCTCCAGCAAAGCGTGAACACGAAAGCATAGAGTTTGTAGGTGGCTCCATCCACCGTAATGGTGCCGAAGTGGCCCCAGTCCGCCTGCGCCTGTTCTCCGGGCAAAGTTTCAAAAGGCTTGTACTCGCGGTGTTTACGGGGACGGACCGAGGCTACATGCCGACGCACGGTGCGCTCGGAACCCGTATAGCCCTTGGCTTGAATCTCTTCAAACAATCGCTGCGCGGAAAGTGCGGGATACTGATCCAGCCGCTGGGTGATATAATCTCTGTAAGGGTCGATCAGTTTGGGCCGTGGGCCGTAGCCGGTCTCCAGTTGGACACAGTTCCAGTACTTGCTGACCGTATCCCGGCTAATGCCCAACATTTTTGCCACTGCTCGTTTCGACAAACCCTGTTCTTTCAACCGCATGATGTCCACTAACGTCGCCACCTCCGTCAATTCTTGGCTCACTCCTTCGCTCTGGTTTGGTGATGCTCACCGGAGCTATAATTAGGGAGTGGGCCTTGTTTTACCTGCATTGCCAGTTGCAGGTGGACGACTTTTCGTGGCCGTTTATGCCGATTTTATACTGGCCATTAACAGGTGTCCCCATAATTAGTCATAATTAGTAATTTAGTATGGTGTCCCCGTAATTTTGAGGAGGGGTGGAATGTGGCCGTTAAGGGGACCAGGTCCCGTCAATGCATTCCTATTGCGGTTTTGCTTTTAGCAGTGGCTTCCTATATAGTGGTTTCTTCTATCCTGCCTTCGGCGGCCAAGGCTAAGGGCTGGTCCGTAATTGACAGGGTGAGCGTCTCGAGTACGGGTTTGGCGGGGAACAAGGACAGTTTTTATGCAAGTATCAGCGCGAACGGGCGTTATGTCGCCTTTTCTTCCGACGCGTCAAATCTAATTTGGGGTGATACGAACAAGACCGCAGACGTCTTCGTTTTCGACCGGCTCACCCGGCGTACTGAACGCGTCAGCGTATCCAGTTGGGGCGTTCAAGGGAACGGGGATCACCTGTACCCCAGTATCAGCGCCGACGGGCGGTACGTAGCGTTCATCTCAGACTCAAGTAATCTTGTGCCCGGCGATACCAACGGGAGGGCGGACGTTTTTGTCCACGACCGGCGGTTGCACCTGACGGAACGGGTGAGCGTTTCCAGCTCCGGCGCCGAGGCGGACGGGGACAGCTATTTTCCCAGCATCAGCGCCGACGGGCGTTACGTGGCCTTTTCGTCGGATGCGACTAACCTGGTCGGCGACGACACAAACAAGAAGGCCGATGTTTTCGTGCACGACAGGTGGACGCGCCGGACGGAGCGGGTAAGCGTGGCCGCTTCAGGTGCGCAAGGGGAAGGAGACCACCTCTTCTCGTGTATCAGTGCGGACGGGCGTTATGTTGTCTTCGTTTCTGACTCAAGCAACCTGGTCAGCGGCGATACCAACGGGACGGCTGACGTTTTTGTGCGCGACCGGTGGACGCACCGCACCGAAAGGGTGAGTATTTCCAGTGACGGTCTCGAAGGTGACGGCGAGCACCTGTCACCCTGCATCAGCGCAGACGGGCGGTATGTGGCGTTTATTTCGAACTCGAAGAATCTGGTCAAAGGCGACACAAATAATGTCGCAGACGTTTTCGTATATGACCGGGAAAAAGGCAGGACAGAGCGGGTCAGCGTGTCGACCGCCGGCAGGCAGGGGGATAAAGACAGCTACTCTCCCAGCATCAGCGCCGACGGGCGTTATGTGGCTTTCATATCGGATGCCGCGAATTTGACCCCGGGTGACAGAAACGAGAGGGCGGACGTCTTCGTTTACGACCGAAAAGCTGAAAGAATCCAGCGGGCAGGTGAATCAGAAAGGGGCGTAGTCGGGAATGCCGACCCCGCTTTTCCGTGCATCAGCGCCGACGGGTCTTGCGTAGCCTTCGTTTCCGGGGCGGATAATATAGTACCCGGCGATTTGAACGGTGTTTTAGATGTATTTGTCTCCTCCGTCCTTCCTTTTAAAGACATTCCGGGCCACTGGGCGGCCGATGTAATAGGTGAATTAGCCGAAAAGGAGATCGTAAGCGGGTACCCCGACGGCAGTTTCAAGCCGGATGACAGGATCACCAGGGTGGAACTGGTCGGGATCCTGGCGCGGGTCTTGAAACTCAGTCCGGGCAGCGACCAGGAACTTGATTTTAAGGACAGCGAAAAGATTCCTGCGTGGGCGCGGGGCGCGGTTGCCGCAGCAGTGAAAGAAGATCTGTTACAGTGTTACGCCCTTCCTGACGGTACGGCGGTCTTTGACCCTTACGCAACCGTCAGCCGCGCTGAGCTGGCGGTACTGATATCGCGCATTCTGCAGAAAGAGAAGGGAGGGGCTGCGCCGGTCGGCGTGCCCTTCCGTGATGGCCACAAGATACCGGCATGGGCCCGTAACGCGGTGGGCGCGGTGTATGGGCAGGGGATTGTCGTCGGTTACCCGGACGGTACGTTCAGGCCTCAAAACGGCGTGACGAGGGCGGAGGCGAGCGCGATGATCCTCCGTTTGATCTCTGTTTTATAAAAGCATCGACCCGCCATGCATATTTTGCTTTAATACAAAGCAAACTTTAACCGTCAGAAGCCTACGGGAGGGGAATTCTTGGTGCGAGTGGAAGTTGATCACGAGCTGTGCATCGGGTGCGGTACCTGCGTCGAGCTGTGCCCCGAGGTGTTTGGGTGGTTAGAGGAAGAGGAAAAGGCGACCGTTAACGGTGAGGAGGTTCCGGAAGGTCTGGAAGAGGTTTGCCGGGAGGCGGCAGAAAGCTGTCCGACAGAGGCGATCGTGACGCATTGAAGCCTGAAAAATCACAAGGAGGAGCCCCCGCTTCAGCAAGAGCGGGGGCTTTTTTTGGCAAGGGGATCTGACCTCAGGGAGGGATGTAAGAATTGGCTTCGTCATACGCGGCTGCAGAAGAAAGGGTATCGAAACGGTTCAAGCTCCTGCACGTGATCCGTCCGGCGGCAGGCGGGATGAAGGGACACCTGCTTTGCCTGTTGCAGCACACGGACAGGGAACTGTTTGATCCTTGGGTCGCCGGCCCGCCCGGGGAGATGCTTTCCGCAGTAGAGAATTCGGGCTTTAAAGTCCTGCCTTTGCCTTTGCGCGGGGAGGTTGACCTGGTATACGATCCCTGGGCGGTTTTGGGGTTGGCGCGGCGCTTAAGGGCAGAACGGTTTGCGATTCTGCACGCCCACGGTTCAAAGGCGGGTCTGGTCGGCAGGCTTGCTGCACAGATTGCAGGCACGCCGGTCATCTTCTTTACGGCGCACAACTCAATCTTCTACACCGAATGGCCGGAATTTAAGAAGAAAGCCTATGCCTTAGTAGAAAAAGGGCTGGCACAGAAAACCCACCGGATAATTACGGTTTGTGAGGCGCTTCGCCGGGAACTGCTCGCGCGGGAGGGGCTGAAACCAGAGCAGGTGGTGGCCGTTCATAACGGGATCGACCCCGGCGAGTTTCAGGTCGCCGAAGCCCAGGAGTCGGTCAGGCGGCGCCTGGGCTTGCCGACAGACCGGCCTGTAGTCGGAGCTGTAGCGCGTCTGGCCCCCCAAAAGGGTCTGCACTATCTTATCGAGGCGGCGGCGCTGATACCCTCTGGGGGGCGGCCGCTTTTTCTGGTGGTCGGCGACGGACCGTTGGAGGCGGAACTTGAAGCCTTAGCGGAAAAACGGGCGGTTGGCAGGCACTTTCTCTTCACCGGCTCACGCAATGACATCCCCGTTTTGTTAAGGGCCTTCGACCTGTTGGTCCTTCCTTCAGTAACGGAGGCGTTGCCGCTTATCATCTTAGAGGCGATGGCCGCTTCGCTTCCAGTGGTGGCTACGGCGGTGGCCGGTGTTCCGGAAGCGGTTGTTCACGGCGAGACTGGTATCCTGGTGCCCCCACGGGATGCGGCTGCGCTTGCGAAGAGTATAACGGGACTCCTCGCGGCACCCCGACGTGCGCGCTCCTTTGGACTGGCCGGTAGAAAGCGGGTTTGTGAGCTCTTCACCGTAGAAAGAATGGCCGGGCGTGTAATGGATCTATACCGAGAAGCACTGACGGCCCAAGGTCTGCTTTAATGAGCCGGCAAGCGTCTTTCTTGCTCTGCCTGAACGAGCGCCGGGCTCCGTCGGTGCAGAGTGGGCCCACCTTACAAAGATAAAAGGCTCTTGTAATTCAGCCCTTGTAGACGTAAAATTGCTTTAGTTTTCAGGTTTTTGGCTGGGGGAGAAATCTATTGCCAACGCCCTTTGAGAAACCCGGTCGGCGTGTGAGGACTGCGAAACTGTTCTTTGTTTCAGTGGCTTTGGTCGCTGCTCTTTTCACTTGTGCCTTCGGGACGGCGGCGAACGAGAAGGGCCGGGTCGTTATGGTAATAATCGACCGCTTGAGCCTCGCGGACCTGGAGAATCCGGCTTATGAAAACCTTTCACGGCTTATTTCCATGGGCGCCGTCGGTCTTTTAAACACCGCCACGGGCGGCATTCGCAACCCGGAAAACACTTACACCACCATTGGTGCGGGGGCGC
>DTYU01000148.1 GCA_012961725.1 Desulfotomaculum sp. | reverse complement strand
GCTCCATGTATTCAGACATGTCGATACGGACCATTGCGTCCTCGTCGCCAAATAACGCCTCGGCCAGGGCTCTGGCAAGCTCCGTTTTGCCTACACCGGTCGGCCCTAAGAAGATGAAGCTGCCTATCGGCCGCCGCGGGTCCTTCAGTCCCGCGCGGGCCCGCCGTATGGCGCGCGATACCGCGGCAACCGCCTCGTCCTGCCCGACAACCCGCTGGTGGAGGATATCCTCCATCTTCAGCAGCCGTTCGGTCTCCTCCTCTTTAAGCTGCTTTACCGGGATGCCGGTCCAGCTCGACGTGATTTCGGCGATATCTTCCGCGGTAACCTCAAGTTTTCCTTCGTTCTGCTTCTGGCGCCAGTTTTTCCGCGCCGCCTCGATCTCGCCGCGGAGACTTGCCTCCTGGTCGCGGAGCTGTGCCGCCTTCTCAAACTCCTGGGCAGTAACCGCCGCCTCCTTTTCTTTCCGCAACTCTTCGAGCTTCTGCTCCATCTCCTTCACGTCCGGCGGCGGCGTAAACGCGCGGAGTCTGACCCGGGAAGCGGCTTCGTCGATAAGGTCTATCGCCTTATCCGGCAAGAACCGGTCGGTGATGTAGCGGTCGGAAAGCCTGGCCGCCGCCTCGATGGCTTCGTCTGTAATCCTTACCCGGTGGTGCGCCTCGTACCGGTCACGCAGGCCGGACAGTATGGCAATAGTATCCTCAACCGAAGGCTCGCTTACCATCACCGGCTGGAAACGCCGTTCGAGCGCCGGATCGCGCTCGATGTGCTTCCGGTATTCGTCTAAGGTGGTCGCACCGATGCACTGCATCTCACCGCGCGCCAAGGCCGGCTTCAAAATATTGGCCGCGTCAATAGCCCCTTCTGCCGCACCTGCACCGACAAGGGTATGTAACTCATCAATGAAAACGATTACGTTTCCTGCCGCTTTGATCTCGTTGATGATCTTTTTCAGGCGGTCCTCAAACTCGCCGCGGTATTTTGTCCCAGCCACCACCGAAGCCAAATCCAACGCCACCACGCGCTTGTCAAGCAAAACCTCCGGCACCCTGCCGGCGGCGATGCGCTGGGCAAGTCCTTCCGCAACCGCGGTCTTCCCGACACCGGGGTCGCCGATCAGCGCCGGGTTGTTTTTGGTGCGCCGGCTGAGTATTTGGATGACCCGCTCTATCTCTTCCGCCCGCCCGATAACCGGGTCAAGCCTGTCTTCCCGTGCCAAACGGGTCAGGTCGCGCCCATACTGGTCCATGACAGGCGTCTTGACCGCCCCTTTCTCTCCTACTGCACCGGGGCCGGCAACCTGTGCTCCCGCACCGAGCGCCTCCAATACCGCCGACCGGAAACGGTCCAGGTCCGCCCCGGAGGCGGTCAGCACCCGGGCAGCGACCCCCTCTCCTTCCCGAATCAAACCGAGCAGCAGATGCTCCGTACCGATATAGCTATGCCCCAGGTTGCGCGCCTCGTCAATGGCCAGCTCCAAGACGTGCTTCGCCCTGGGAGTGAGCGTGATTTCCGCCAAGGCAGGGCCCTGGCCGCGCTCGACCATCTGCTCAACCTGTTCCCGCACTGCGTCAACGTTGATACCCGTCTCCCTTAAAACCTTTGCCGCTACTCCTTCGCCTTCGCGAAGCAGCCCGAGCAGAATATGTTCCGTTCCCACAAACGGATAGTTCATCCGCCGCGCTTCTTCCTGTGCAAGGATCAATACCTTCTGTGCACGCCGTGTAAATCTCCCGAACATTGCTTATGCCTCCTTTGCAAAAATTACGGGGACACCATACTAAATTATTTTTCCAACCAACCCGTAGTCCGGAATATCTGAAGACCGTTTCCAGCAAACAGTGCCTATTTTCATCATCTTCTGGTAGAAACTAACGTTCGTATGGAAGATTCCTTTGAGAACACCACCAGACTATCCCTTCCCTGTTGCTGCCGTTAGCCGCTCCCGGATAAGCCGTGCCCGCAACACGTCACGTTCAAAAGGTTTTAGCTCCTTACCCGCCGTTTTTACGAGAAAAGCCGGTTGCGTAAGCACCATAAGCTCTGAAATCAGACTAAACGCCGGGTCTTTGATAATCTTTATCGCCAGTCCGAGCCGGACGTCCGAAAGGTGCTGCATGGCCTCCTCGGAGGTCATCACCCGGGCGTTCCTTAGAATCCCGTAGGACCTGTACACCCGGTCCTCTAGGGCCTCCCGCTGCTCTCGGTAAAGCCTTTTACGTGTTTCACGCTCCTGGCTCACCAGGCGCTGCACCAGCGCAGTCAGGTTGCTGACGATCTCCTCCTCACTTCGCCCGAGGGTGATCTGATTCGAGACCTGGAAGAGATGCCCTGCGGCCCTTGTCCCTTCCCCGTAAAGCCCCCGCACCGTTACCCCCAACTTGCTCAACCCGGGAATGATTTCATCCAGCATTCTGGTCGCCACCAGGCCGGGCAGGTGAAGCATCACCGATGCCCGCAACCCGGTACCCACATTTGTCTGGCACGTGGTAAGATAGCCGAAATCCTCGCTGAAGCTATACTCGAGCGTGGCTTCAAGTGCATCATCGACCGTGCTTGCCAGTCCCCAGCATTCTTCCAGCGTCAGCCCGGGTAAAAGGCACTGAATCCGGAGGTGATCCTCCTCGTTAACCATTATGCTGACAACTTCGTCTGGCCGCAGCACAATCGCCTTCCCCGTAGCATCCCCTTTCAAAAAATCCGGACTCACCAGGTGTTTTTCAACCAGAACTCGTCTCTCCACCGGGGTAAGCTCCGAAAGGCGGGTAACCTCTAATTGCCCCACTTTCGCTACAGTTTCCGGCCGCTCTACCGCAAGGCGCACGGCATGGATGACCTCCTCCGCCTGCTCACGCGTCAAACGGTGCGGGAAGGGGTAGTCTGCAAGGTCGCGGGCAAGGCGGACCCGGCTGGAGACGACCACGTCTGCCTCCGCCCCTCCATCCTCCATCCAGTGGCTGTACGGGTTTGTTAGCGTCTCTTTCAGCCCCATCCTCATCCACCCCCCAGGTCTCTCTCAAGCTCCCGGATGCGGTCCCGGAGCCCGGCCGCCCTTTCAAACTCTTCCTTCCGTACCGCCGCATCGAGCTCCTTGCGGAGGCGTTTTAGCTCCTGCTTCATCCCCATAGCTTTACCGAGGCGCCGCGGGAGCTTACCGGTATGCTGAACCGTTCCGTGTATCCGCCGGAGCATCTGTTCAACCGCAGGCCGGAACTCTGCGTAACAGTCGCCGCAGCCCAACAGCCCCCGGCGGGCAAACTCCTGCTCCGTAAGGCCGCACCGGGAACACCGCCTGGAAACCTTCGTGGTACGCACTTCCGGCTGTTTTTCAAAAAGGCTCCCCAAAAAATCATGGAGCACCAACTGCGGCATGACACCAAAGCCGGTGATCCCCGCTTCCCGTGCACACTCCTCGCACAGGTGCAGCTCCTGCTTTTTATTGTTGGTGATTTCGGTGTAGTGAACCGTAGCCTGCCGCTTGTTGCAGCGCTCACACAACACCCCCGCCACCCCCCTTGAAAATAAATCAACCGCCAAGATGCCACGAATCCAAGAAATTACGGGGACACCGTACTAAATTCCGCAAGACTAAGGCCTTTTACGTCCCCCGCAGCGACGATTAATCTCCCCGAACCCCTTTCTGGCGTTTCCGGTCATTCTGGACTTGTGCTCCAAAAGCCGCCGAGACCATCGACTTTAACAGCGCCGCCCGGAGCCTGCTGCGCAATGAGGGCGGTGCCTTCATCACACCTGAGGTAACCGCCTCTCGCATCAGGCTCGCCTCCCTTATCGAAATTAGCCCTTCTTCTTCCAGCCGGTCGATCACCGCAACTGCTTCGGCCTGGGAGACCGCCTCGTCGATAAAACCAAAGATCTCCCTTGCAAAGTTATCCCGGTTTCCTGCCGGTAACTTTGAGATCCGCAGAAAACCGCCGCCGCCCCGCTTGCTTTCTACGTAAAAGCCGTGCCATAGCGTAAAGCGCGTTGTCAGCACGTAGTTTATTTGCGACGGCGCGCAACCAAACCGGACAGCCAGCGCATTCCGCCGGATCTCCACCTGTCCGGTCAGGCTCTCCGCCAGCAAACCCTTAATGTACTTCTCTATGTCATCCGAAAGCCGCCGGATCATCCCTGCAATTCCTTCATAAAATTGACTTTAACTTACTTTAACCTTAAATCGCAAAAAGAAGCAACCTTTATCAAG
>DTYU01000147.1 GCA_012961725.1 Desulfotomaculum sp. | reverse complement strand
TACTTTGTGCGCAGCGTGGATGAGGGGATTGAGATCCTTACGGGTATCCCGGCGGGAGAACGCGGCCCCGACGGGAAATTTCCCGAGGAGACCATCCACGGCCGGGTTGCGGCGCGCCTGAAGGAGATGGCGGCCAAGGTGCGGGCGGAAAAGGAAGAGAAGGCCGGCCAAAGCGGAAAAGATGCAGATAGCGCAGCGGATCGACCTGCCTGACGGCGGAACCTTGGTTGCGGTTTGGGGGAAGCGGGGACTCGTAAAGCTCGGTTTTCCCGGTTCGGCCGGTGTTAGCGGGGTCGACATAGAGGACGCCCGCTTGGTTGAGGGCCGCGGCTTCTCTGAGTGGCAGGAGACCTTGGCCAAATTGGCAGTGGAGTACTTTGCCGGGGCGGTGGTTGACTTCGCGGGTGTTCCGGTCGACTTTGCGGGCTACACCCTGTTTCAGCGGCGGGTTTTGAGCGTGGTGCGGCAGATCCCCTACGGCGAGATAACGACCTACCGCGAGGTAGCGAGAAAAGTAGGGCAGCTGCACGCCGCGCGCGCCGTCGGGCAGGTGCTGAAGCGGAACCGCACCCCACTGGTTATCCCCTGCCACCGGGTGCTCAGCCGAGACGGGCCTGGGGGATACTCCTGCGGGATTTCCTTTAAGAAGCGGCTATTGCGGCTGGAAGGGCTTTTGCGATGAAGGAAGGCACGGCTCCTTGGAAAAACCGGCACCGGTACAGGCATAGAGGAGGCGCCTTTGTGCAATTTTACTTGACACGGCGGCTTCTTGTGGTAAAATATTATTCGGCTTAACTCCACCGCACGGAACGGGTAGTTAAGAGGGCTCTTGCCCCACCCTTTTCCGGGGCGTCCCCAAAATTGTGGAGGAGGAGATTGGATTGTACGCTGTTATCGAGACCGGCGGTAAACAGTACCGGGTTCAAGAAGGCCAGAGGCTTAGAGTTGAGAAACTCGCTGTAGGGGTAGGAGAAAAGGTGAACCCGCGCGTGCTTATGGTGGCTGCGGACGGCGAGGTGCAGGTTGGCACCCCGGAGCTTGAAAGCGCGAAGGTCGGCTTGAAGGTGCTCCGGCACGGCCGGGGGAAAAAGATCATCGTCTTCAAGTATAAGCCGAAGAAGAATTACCGGCGCAAACAGGGTCACCGGCAGCCCTTCACCGAGGTGCTGGTAGAGAAGATCAGTGTGTGAGGAGGTGTCATTATGGCGCATAAGAAGGGTGTAGGCAGTTCGCGCAACGGGCGCGATTCGGCGGCAAAGCGCCTGGGCGTTAAGCGCTCGGACGGTCAGTATGTAACCGCCGGTTCCATCATTGTCCGGCAGCGGGGGACGCGGGTGCATCCCGGGAGGAACGTAGGCAGGGGCGGGGATGATACCCTGTTTGCACTAACGGACGGCCGGGTGCAGTTTCATTCCCGCGGCGGCGCACGGAAGTTCGTAAGCGTTGTCCCGGTATTGACAGGCTAAGGATATCTTTTTTGCGGCAAAGAAGCGGGAGCCGTTTGCGGTTCCCGCTTGATCTTTTGCGGCCTATACAGGAGAGGCGGTTAAGGCGAGAAGCTGTGGCTCGCTGTTGGAAGAGAATGACGGTAAGAAGAAACGGCGAAAGAAAAGTGAGAAAAAACAGGGAACAGACGGCCTTAATAAACGTAACGGACGGTCTTTCCGACAGCTTCTTTTCGGAGGGCTAAATGAAGTACGTCGTAATTTTGGCGGACGGGATGGCAGACTACCCTGTTGCGGAACTCGGCGGGAAGACGCCGCTTGGCTACGCGCATACGCCTCACATGGACGGTTTAGCAGGCAGAGGCCTGCTGGGTACGGTCAAGACCGTGCCGGAGGGTTTCCCGCCGGGGAGCGACGTGGCGAATCTTTCTGTGCTCGGTTACGACCCGCGCGAGTGCTATACCGGCAGGGCGCCGCTCGAAGCGGCCAGCATGGGGGTGAAGCTCGGCCCGGAGGATGTCGCCTTCCGTTGCAACTTAGTCACCCTTTCAGAAGACAAACCTTATGCGGCTAGGAAGATGTTAGATTACAGCGCCGGGGAGATCTCTTCAGGCGAAGCCGGGGAGATCGTCTCGGCGGTCCAGAAACGCTTGGGGAGCGACAACCTGACCTTCTATCCCGGCGTGGGCTACCGGCACCTCATGGTCTGGCGGGGCGGCCCGGCAGACACGGTGCTTACGCCGCCGCACGACATCAGCGGGCGCGTGATAAGGGATTATCTGCCTCAAGGTGAAGGCGCACAGAAGCTGCTTGCGCTGATGGAGGAGAGCGCCCGTTTTTTGCCCGCAGAACCGGTGAACCGGCGGCGGATGGCGAGCGGCAAGAATCCGGCAAACAGTGTCTGGTTCTGGGGGCAAGGACGGCGGCCGCAACTTATACCATTTCGGGACAGGTTCGGGCTTGCGGGAAGTGTTATCGCGGCGGTGGACCTGATTCGGGGAATCGGTGTGCTGGCGGGGATGCGGGTGCCGGCAGTTCCCGGCGCTACCGGTAACATCCATACGAACTATCTCGGGAAGGCCAAGGCTGCGCTGGACGAATTGGCGGGCGGGGGGGACTTCGCCTTTATCCATATAGAAGCTGCGGACGAGGCCGGGCACCAGGGGGATTTGCAGGCCAAGGTACGCGCCATCGAGGAGATTGACGCCAAGGTGGTGGGGGAGGTGCTCCGGGGGCTTAAGGAAAACCACCCGGATTGGCGGGTCATGGTGCTGCCGGACCACCCGACACCGCTTGCCATCCGCACACACACCGCCGAGCCGGTGCCTTTTGTCATGGTGGATAGTAAGACACCGGCGGCCGGTACAGGAAGAGGATTTACCGAAGAGGCGGTACAGAAGGCCGGTCTGTTCTTCGCTGCCGGTTGGGAGCTGCTCCCGTATTTCTTAGGGACTTGTTCATGACGACACAGCGGTGTTGCCGGAAGGGACCTTCGGCTCAGTACAAATTGGAAATTACAAGAACCGGGAAGAATAATTTAGTATGGTGTCCCCGTAATTTCGGGATACTTTAAGTCTTTTGGCGTTTCTTCTTTTGCTGGCCATCCTGCCTACTCTAACCAGCGGCTCTATTAGCTATTTGTTTTCTTTTAAGAGGTCTTTAAAAGCGGCGAAAAAAGCAGTGAAAAAAGTAACCGGGAAATCGGGCAAAGAATCTGCCGGAGGTCATCCAGATGAGCGCGGGGCTTACTTCACCACGGCCCAGATTAAAGAGCAGCTTAGATGGAAACTGGCCAAACTGCAAACCCAAAAGCTGCGCCGGGAAGAGAGAATTCAGCCATCGGATGCCCTTCGGTTGGCGGTTCATCTAAAATTCAAAAAGGTAAGAT
>DTYU01000146.1 GCA_012961725.1 Desulfotomaculum sp. | reverse complement strand
TGGTGATTGTTCATATTCCCGAAATCGGAGTAGATGTAGATAAAGTTGGAGATTTGGAAGCGGCAAAGACCCTGCTCCGGGGGAAGTGAAATCTTTAACTATTGACTTGTGGTATCAATAGACTGTATACTATTCACTAAAATAACTATTACTTACGGGGGGAGTAGGGAAGATGAGCGAAGAGGCGAAGCAGAAGATCATCGACTTTTTGGCTAACTTTAAGGGGAGTGAGAAGGGAGTAGCCACCGCGGCCGAGATTCAAAAAGGCGTAGGCATGGGCAGAAAAGAGGTTGCAGAACTGCTAAAACAGCTGGAAGCAGAAGGGAAGATTGTAGGGGCCGGTCGGGCCGCCGGAGTGGCCGGGTATAAACTTAAAACTTAAGTAACTCCCTTAGGACCGCAGGCTTTGCGCGACCGCATGCGGGTACTGCTTTGCGGGCGGCAGTGGGTATGAAATAACAGAGATATTACAAAATAGCGGATGTCAGAGTCTTTTCGCCGGGGGGAGTATATCCGACTATGGGAACATCATTGCCAAGCTCCTGTTTCCCGGTTTTTTTTCATTCAGTCTCAATTTTTGCCGGTTTTAGAGATGCGGGCTCAGAATGGTGCGCTTCTGCGCAGCAGGGGAGGGACGGGCGTTTCTATCCGACTCAAGCGTCTTCCCGGTCGTTTCGCACCTGGCTGGGGGAGATCTCTTCAAGAGTAAGTTTTTCTTCTTTTTCAAAACGGACTGCTGATTTTACGGCACCGGATCCCGTAACCGCGAAGGTTCTTATCGCCTTCGAGCAATCTTTCGACTGCCGCTTGCAGGTCGAACTGCATAAGTCGCCTCCTGAATCTATTATGCTTTAGCCTGCAGAGTTTGAGTCAGCGTATAACCGCGATTATGAGCTGGTATCGGGATTTTCTTTCCGAAAAGATAACTCAACCGGTCATAGATATTTTTATTAGGTAGTTGACAAGTTCTCTCGGTTTATATTATTATTGATTTTAGCAATTAGCGCTTAACGCTTCAACAATTATAAATCCACCTTAGAGAGCTTAATCTTGAGTTATCAAGTAGCTCCATCCAATCTTCGGACAGCACCTTGCAAGTGCGTTTTTGGGGGAGGGGGGTGCAAGTAAGACCACAGCTCATCATGTCTTTCCAAGGGATCAAACCGAGTCAAACTCATGTGAGAGGGAGGTATCAATAACCTTATGTCGTTCAAGCCACCAGGACCGAAAGTTCCCCAAAGGGAAATCAAGTACGACGAAGTCCGCATTTACACTGATGAGGAAATCCACAACTATACGGAGGAAGAGTTAAAGAATTTCAAAATAAAGTATGACATCCCGATGCTGGAGGAGTTAGAGAAAGGGCCGTGGCCAAGCTTCGTGGCAGATACGAAGCAGTTGGCTCTCCACAGGCGCAAATTGGCTGACGACCGGGTGCTAATGCCGAAGGAATGCGCCGAAGACCTCCTCGGCCAGCTCCAATTGTCTCTCGAGCACGGCGAGACCCACTGGAAACACGGCGGGATCGTCGGCGTCAGCGGTTACGGCGGCGGTGTTATCGGCAGGTATTCCGACCTGCCGGAGAGGTTCCCCGCAATAGCCCACTTTCACACCATGCGCATCAATCAGCCGAACAGCAAATTTTACAAGACCGATTATCTGCGTGCCATCGCGGACCTATGGAATTTCCGGGGCAGCGGCTGTATGAACATGCATGGTTCGACTGGTGACATCATCTTTTTGGGTACCACCACTGAGCAGCTCGAGCCCATCTTCCAGGAAATGGCCCACGTGCTCAATCAGGATATCGGCGGTTCCGGCTCCAACCTGCGGACGCCGTCCTGCTGTATCGGCAAGGCGCGCTGTGAGTTTGCCTTGTTTGATACTCAGGAGATGTGCTATGAAATGACGATGCACTACCAGGACGAGCTGCACCGCCCGGCGTTCCCTTACAAGTTTAAGTTCAAGTTTGACGGCTGCCCTAACGGGTGTGTCGCCTCCATCGCCCGTGCGGACATCTCCTTCATCGGCACCTGGCGTGACGATATCCGGATCGATCAGGAGGCGGTGAAGGCTTACATGGCCGGCGAGTTACTGCCTAACGCTGGTGCGCACAGGGGCAGGGACTGGGGCAAGTTCGACATCCAGAGGGAGGTCATCGACCGCTGCCCGACGAAGTGTATGGCGCTCGAGGACGGCAAGCTCGTGATCAACAACGCGGAGTGCAACCGCTGCATGCACTGCATCAACACTATGCCGCGTGCGCTCAGGCCCGGCACCGACACTGGTGTGATGCTGCTCTTCGGTGCCAAAGCACCCATCTTGGACGGGGCGCAGATGTCGGTGTGCCTCATCCCCTTCATGAAGACAGAACCGCCTTATGACAACGTAAAAGAAATAATTGAAAAGACGTTCGACTGGTGGATGGAAGAGGGCAAGAACCGCGAACGCTTGGGTGAGCTTATCCAGCGCATGGGGTTGCCGAAGTTTCTGGAGGTTCTCGGGATTCCGCCTGCGCCGCACATGATCACGGAGCCGCGGAGCAACCCGTACATCTTCTGGAGGGCAGAGGATGTGCCGGGCGGGTTGACCTTCGACATAAACGAATACAGAACGAAACACGCGAGATAGGAGGTTGCTGGCATGAGGTTATCTACGACCAGGTTTGGTGTATATAATCCGGAGAAACCGAGGGAAAACCGGATCACGGATATCGGCCCGCGGTATTACTGGGATTTCTTCCCGCCCGTCATCCAGAATAACTATGGCAAATGGCTTTACCATGAGATTCTCGAACCCGGTGTTTTGGTTCACGTCTCCGAGACGGGGGACAAGGTATACACGGTGCGCTGCGGCGGCATGCGGTTTACCACCGTGCAGCTGCTCCGGGAAATCTGTGATATCGCTGACAAATACTGTGACGGTTATGTCCGCTGGACCACCCGCAACAACATCGAGTTCATGGTCACGAGCGAAGAAAAGCTGAAAGCGCTTAAAGAGGATCTCATGAGCCGCAAGTTCGTTACCGGAAGCTACAAGCTGCCAATCGGCGGGACCGGTGCGGGCATCACCAACATCGTGCATACCCAGGGGTATATCCACTGCCACACCCCGGCGACGGACGCCTCGACGATGATCAAGGCGGTCATGGACCAGCTTTTCGACTACTTTAGAAGTATGACGCTGCCGGCGAAGCTCCGGGTTTCCATGGCCTGCTGTCTGAATATGTGCGGCGCTGTCCACTGTTCAGACATCGCTCTCCTCGGGTATCACCGGAAGGTGCCGGCCATCGACCACGACTTCGTAGCTAAGATGTGCGAGATTCCGCTGGTCGTCGCGGCATGTCCCTTGGGTGCCATTTCTCCCGCAACGACCGAAGATGGGAAGAAGACGATCAAGATCAAAGAGGAGCGCTGCATGTTTTGCGGCAACTGCTATACCATGTGCCCGGCGGTGCCGCTTGCGAACAAGGAGGGTGACGGGGTGGTCGTACTCGCCGGCGGCAAGCTCTCGAACCGCATGACGAGGCCGAAGTTCTCGAAGGTGGTTGTACCTTACTGCCCCAACAACTTCCCGCGGTATCCTGAGGTGGTTCAGGCAGTGAAGCAGATCGTCGAGGCATACGCGAAAGACGCGATGAAGTATGAGCGTCTCGGTGACTGGGCAGAGCGGATCGGCTGGGAGAGGTTCTTTGAAAAGACGGGTCTGAAGTTCACCGAGCACCTGATCGACGATTACCGCCTGGCGTACGACACCTACCGGACGAGCACGCTCTTCAAGTTTACCGATACGGCGTGGGCGGTCTCAAAGGCGGCCGGTGGTATTGATTAACTGGCTATCGCCAGAAGAAAAGAGGTGAATTATGTCTGAGGAAGCAAAGAAGGCCGTGATCGAGTATCTTGAAAAGCTGAAGAAGTCCAAGGTCTACTTCAACGACTTGGAGAAGGCCGTAAAGAGCAAGATTCCCGACATGAAGACCAGAGAGGTAAAAAAGGTCCTTACGGAGCTTATCAACGAGGGCACGCTGATTTACTATTCCACGGGCAGCACGACGATGTACGGCCTTAAAGGAAAGGGCATCACGACGGATACACCTGACCTCGAGGAGTAGCAAGGCATCCTGACTTACGGTTGCGGAGGCTGCCGTCCGGGGATGGGCGGCAGCCTTCCACTTCATTTTTTTTACCGGAAAGGGGAGGTAGATTGGACGTCCTTAAGGATGCGGAAGCCTTCATCGCGGAGCAGAAAAAGCGTCTCCGAGAGAATCCAGAATGTGCCACTGCCGCGTATAATATGGGTGTTGCGTTCATGCGGGAGGGTAAGTTAGAGGAGGCCACTGAGTGCTTTTTGGACGCCATCCGGAACAGCGCCCGGATGTTTGAGGCCTTCGTGAACCTGGGCTACATTCTTTACACGAAGGGTAACCTGGAGGGAGTTGTTCAGGCGAACAAAGAGGCGATAAAGATCGAGCCCCGGTACGCACGCGGTTACGCCAACTTGGGATTTGCCTATCTGCAAATGGGCAGAACCAGGGAGGCGATCGAGGCGCTTAATAAAGCGATTGAGTTGAACCCGCAAATGGCCCAGGCATGGAGCAATTTGGTAAGCGCCTATCTGCAGAATGACGAGGTAAGAAAGGCGATAGAAGCAGGAGAAAGGCTGGTAGAGATCGCACCCGACTTCGGTTTAGGGCATAACAATCTTGCCTTTGCTTATTTTCGAAACGGCGACTTCGCGCAGGCGATTTCGCACGTTGATACTGCTGCCGGCTTAGGGTTCCAGGTACATCCCGATTTCCTGGCAAAACTGGAGCCGTACCGTTCGGGGTAAAGGAGCATGGTGTCAGCTCAACTGTTTCACGAATACGGATTGCTGGCGGCTGCTGCGGACAAGGCATTCCGCAAAATGGAGGAAGAGTACGGCGAATGTATCAAGTGTCGGCGCGGCTGCACGGATTGCTGCCACGCCGTGTTTGGGCTGTTTTTTATAGAGGCGGCTTTTATAAATTGTCGCTTCAATGAGCTTGGCCGGGCTAAAAGGGCAAAGATACTATTGCGGGCCGCGCAGGCGGATAAGGACTTGGAACGGTTGCAGCGAAGGTTGGCCTATTACACTGAAGATCCGCAGATGCAGGCCTACGCGCTCTCGCGGGAGAGGCTCAGGTGCCCGCTTTTGAACGAGAACGAAGACTGCGATCTCTATCCGTTCAGGCCGATAACCTGCCGTGTTTACGGCATCCCGGTAGCCATCCATGGGAGGGCACAGGTCTGCTGGAAGGCCGGTTTTGAAAGGGGGAAATCCTATCCGGCCTTCGATCTCGACGCTGTTTACGAGCGCCTGTACCTGTTATCCAAGAAACTCTTGGCGGGGTCCGGCGAACAAGACACCGAGAGGGCTTCGTATCTGGTATCAGTCTCTAAGTCCCTACAGACGCCGCTACGAGAACTGATAGGGATGGAGGTGGAAGGATGAAAAGGAGAATGTCAAACATTAAAGGAGTATTTACTGCATCTTTTCCACAGCCTCCGCTACTAACTGACCGACAGTCTTCTTTGTAAGCTCACCGGCTTCATACACACTAACCTCCGCCGTATCGCCTTGAAGCTCTTTTATGATTTCGCGTGCTTCGCGTGCGCCAACGTTACCTAGAAGCCATACCGTATATCCCCGCGTCTCAGGGTCAGTGCTGTGGATATAGGGCAGAACCCGCTTAGGCGATCTGTGCAAGAGGTCGGGTCTGGCGTTGGCAACCCTTGCCAGGGCCCAGAGGACCTTTGGTCGCAACCGCGGATCCTCCATAAACTGGTACAGTGTGGAGATATAGCCTGCAAAAAGCGCGGGCACGTTGGCGATAATCTCCCCGATCGCCTCTATTGACCCCCAACTTGAAGCGTTGGAATATGTAAAGGGATAGAACAACCCCTGAAGGAGGGCTACGACCGCTTTGGGCTCGGTTGCGGCGGCTACCGCACACGCCCTCCCTAAAATGTCCGCGGCCCGCAACCGGAGGAGTTCATCGTTTGCGCAAAGAAGGCGTTGCAGGTGCCGGATGGTCTTTTTGTCGTGCCTCGCGGCCCGGAGGAGCGGCTCTATCTGGTATGCCCTGACCAGTTCTTCCACTTCTTTCTTGGTGTAAGTTTTTGCTTCTCCCTCTTCGGCAGTTGGTTCCAGTAAGGCGGCCGCAGCACGCGCCAATTTTTTCTGTACACCTTCCCTGGTAACCTCCAGGACGTCCTGGTGCAGCCTCACAAAAGACAGGGCGCCTGCCACCCTCCTGCCTTCCAAGATCCCGCCCGGTACGATGCAATGCTTGACTATGTCGTATTTATCGACCAACTTATGCAGGTAGTCCTCGTCGGGCAACAGGCTCCATGCTAATTCCCAATCCAAGTTGCAGGCGAAGACAAGGGCTTCGACGAAGGCCGCTCCCAAGTTATGCCCGGTCACATCACAGGCATAGACAGCACCGCAGGAACCGCACTGCCCGACAGGCATCTGTCCCGGCCTGTCGCTCTTGACTTCTTTCGGGCGGTCGATCGGTGAGCCGCAAAAGGGGCAGGTGACCTTTTCTGGAGTTCCCTTTGGTATTGTCAGAAGCGGTATCTGTTCCATCTGTATCAGTCCCCCGCACCCGGGACTTCTAAAGTCATGCAACTGCTCCCCGGGCTGCACGATTTGGTCGTGAGCGTTGTTTTTTTCCCTTTGGTCCCCATTACAGGGTTGGCCCTACTGATCACCCGGTCCAAGGAATCAGCGCCGCATCTGGGGCATTTCAGTTCGATTTCTGCCTGTTGATCCAAGAAGAGCTTTTCAAAAAGTTTACCGCACTGCAGGCAGCGGAACTCAAAGATCGGCAATCTTCCTCCCCCTTGCAAAACGGCTATTCTGGATTGTTGGTTTAGATGGACTCACGCCACCGAGGATAGAATATCAGGATCGCAACCGGTTTGTAAATAGGTATCTTCTAAATTGCAACTGAAGTTATATGGCAATTTTCGGTGTGAGTTGAGGGATAATAAAAATGGACTCATTTTTGGGGATTATTAAGAGGAATCTCGGCAGTGTTAGCGAATTGTTGCGTAAACAACGTTAAGGGGGAAAGGGAATGCAGATCACCGACGTGAAGATCCGTAAGGTACTCCTTGAAGGAAAGATGAAGGCTATCGTTTCCGTGACCTTCGACAACGCCTTCGTCGTACATGATATCAAAGTAGTGGAGGGCAAGGCCGGGCTTTTTGTAGCCATGCCCAGCAGGCGAGTACCAAACGGGGAGTTCCGTGATGTGGCGCATCCGATAACGCCGGACGCGCGAAAACAGCTTGAGGAAGCGGTTTTGACCGCTTACAAGGCTTATAATAACACATTTGAACAAGTACAATAATATTATGTATGATAAAGGGGGGTTTGCCTCCCTTCTGCTTCTTAAGCCTTAAAGTCATTGTGCTTGGTATTGTGTTTGTTAACTCCGACAGGGGAAGGCGCTTTTTGTTGAATGTCAGCGTTAATTAGTTTTTGAAGTCCTACACGCGGGCCAGCACTCAGAGCAGTTTTTGAGCGTTGCAGGAGAGACCATCGTTAGCCTGAAGGAAGCGGTGGCTTTTCAAAGCGGAACGATAATACTGAATGCTGGGCTGCACCATGTAGGACAAAAATGTGGACCGGCAAGCATGTTGCTTAGATGCAGAGAGGTACTATTTTACAGGTTGGGGAGACGTTCGGGCGTGGGTTTAGCAGCGGTGATTTTGGCTGCGGGGCAAGGAACACGGATGAAGTCCCGGTATTCGAAGGTTCTTCATGCAGTGGCAGGCCGGGCGATGCTGCGATACGTTTTGCAGGCGGCGGTCGGTGCAGGAGCGGAAAGGGTGGTTGTCGTTGCGGGTTATGAGGCGCCGGCGGTAGCCGAGTCGGTAGCTGGCGAGGCGGAGGTGGTCATCCAAAAGGAGCAGCTGGGAACCGCCCACGCACTACTCCAGACAGAAAATGTGCTCAAATCATTTGGGGGCGACATCATGGTGTTACCCGGGGATACGCCCCTTTTGTGCAGCGGGACGCTCCGAGATTTCTACAGCGCGCACGTGAAGGAAGGTGCGGCCGCAACCGTGCTGACGGCCTGTTTCAGCGAGCCGGCAGGATACGGCCGGGTGATCCGCGATGCCGGCGGTAAGGTTGAGCGAATTGTTGAGCACCGTGATGCAACTAAGGAAGAGCTGTTGGTGCACGAGGTCAACACCGGCGTTTATTGTTTCAGACCCGGTATTTTCGACATCCTCAGAAAAATCTCCCCAGATAACGTTCAGCGGGAGTATTACCTTCCAGACGCCGTTCGGTTGTTGCGGGAGGAAGGTTCGCCTGTTGCCGCCTGGGAGGCCGCGGATCCCGAGGAGTTTTTCGGGATCAACGACCGCCGCCAGTTGGCCGTGGCGGAACGGATTATCCGCCAGCGGGTCGTCGATGCTTTAATGGATGCGGGTGTAACCGTGGTGGACCCGGCTGTCACCTACGTCGATCCGGGAGTGACGGTGGGCGCTGATACGGTGATCTACCCGTTTACTTTTTTGGAGGGCAACACGGTAATCGGTTCTGATGCGCGGATCGGTCCCTGGGCAAGGATCATCGATTCCCGTTTGGGGGATTATGTTGTTGTTCAAAGTGCGGTTGTGATAGGATCGGCGGTGGCCGACCGGGCGGTGCTCGGTCCTTATACCTATATCCGGCCGGGCACCGATGTCGGTCCGGGCGCAAAGGTGGGGGGCTTTGTTGAAGTGAAGAAATCGGTAATCGGGGAGGGCAGTAAGGTGCCCCACCTGAGTTACATCGGCGACACCGAAATCGGCAGCAATGTGAATGTCGGCGCGGGAACCATCACCTGTAACTACGACGGGTTGCAAAAGTGGCTGACCGTGATCGAAGACGATGCTTTTATCGGTTCGAATACCAATCTCGTTGCTCCGGTGAAGATCGGTAAAGGGGCTTACATCGGTGCGGGTTCGACCATTACCAAAGACGTTCCGCCGTATTCCTTGGGAATTGCCCGCGGCCGGCAGACGAATATTCCGGAGTGGGCGAAAAAGAAACCGGAGAGTGAGGGCAAAGAGTAATGCTTTCCCGCCATAAGAATATGCGCATCTTTTCCGGGAACGCCAACCCGAAGTTGGCGGAGGAGATCTGTCATTACTTAGGGGTTCCCTTGGGCGATTCGGCCGTAGGCCGGTTCTCCGACGGGGAGATATGGGTGCGCGTTAATGAGAACGTCCGTGGCGCAGATGTTTTTGTTATTCAATCCACCTGTTGGCCGATAAACGAGAACCTGATGGAACTGCTGATCATGATCGATG
>DTYU01000145.1 GCA_012961725.1 Desulfotomaculum sp. | reverse complement strand
TTGAACCGGCGACCTCATCCTTACCAAGGATGCGCTCTGCCGACTGAGCTATATGGGCGTCTACCATCGCAATTAGTATTTTATAATGAAGGCGGTTTTCGTGTCAAGCAGGCCCACGTGAGAGAAAAACCCACGCCCCTTTTAAAGTTACGCCGTATTGAACGGCAGCTCCCGTCTTCAGGTACCGGCGCATTTCAAAATAAAAACTGGTGCCAAGCTGCTTCGCCGGCGCAAAAAAACTGCTCAAATATTTCAGAAAACAGAAAATGTTTTGTAAATTCCTCTTGACAACCCCGAAAAACTATAGTTAACTACCAGATAAGGCATCCCTAACTTCGTTAGAGTTCCTTAACATTACCATTTCGAAGGGGGTGATCTTCATCAGTTCGCTGGCTGGAAAGCCGCTAAGCAGACTGCAGCCCGGCTCCCGCGGGAGGATCGCCCAGGTCAACGCCACAGGTGGCCTGCGGCGCAGGATTCTGGAGATGGGCGTGGTGCCGGGGGCGGAAATCGCTGTTGACGGCGTGGCGCCGTTGAGGGATCCGATCGCGGTGACAGTCAAGGGGTATCACCTGACGCTGCGCAAGAATGAGGCGGAAGCGATCTTTGTGGAGGTGCGGTAACGTGGTTGGACTGCCCCTTGGACTATTGCGACCCGGTCAAATCGGAATTGTCAGAGATATTGCCGGCGGCCGTCAGGTGCGCGGCCGGCTGAGCGAGCTGGGGATCTTGCCCGGAGCAAGGGTGCGCGTCTGCCAGAACCAGCCGTCCGGGCCGCTGATCATTTCGCTGGGGGACGGCCGCGTGGCCATCGGGCGCGGTGTCGCGCAGAAGATCCTCGTAGAGGAGGTTCATGCCTCATAATCCCAGCAACACGCAGTTTTATTTTTTAAAATTTTAAGATCGAGACATTGGGTTATATGTTGGGGGTTGACTTTTGTTTTGAAGTTAGGGTATCCTAACAATATACAGGGGGAGAGATTTTGGCCAAACCAGTTGAACTGATGGAAAAAGAAAAGCCGGCGCAGTTAGTGGTCGCCCTGGCCGGGAACCCCAACGCCGGCAAGACAAGCATCTTCAACAACCTTACCGGAGCACGCCAGCACGTCGGCAACTGGCCCGGTGTCACCGTTGAGAAGAAGGAAGGGCGCTTCATCCATGCGGGTCAGACGGTGCACGTGGTCGACCTGCCCGGAACATACAGCCTCGGGGCGTATTCGGAGGACGAGGTCGTCGCCCGCGATTTTATCCTCTCCGGAGAGGCAAGCGTCATAATCGATATCGTTGACGCCTCCAACTTAGAGCGCAACCTCTATTTAACGGTCCTGCTGCTTGAGATGGGCGCCAACGTGGTGGTTGCGCTGAACATCATGGACGAGGCGGAGGCGCGCGGAATCAAGATCGACGCCGAAAAGCTCGGCAAGCTCTTAGGTGTGCCGGCGGTGCCGACGGTGGCCCCGAAGAAGCATGGCATGCCGGAGCTTGTCGCCGCCGCGATGCGTGTGGCCGCTTTGCCGAAGGAACCCCTCAAGATCCCTTACGGCAAGGAGGTCGAAAAGGAGTTAGCAAAGCTCGAGGCCTTAATGGAGAAACACCCGTATTTGACCGCCAAGATCCCCGTACGGTGGCTTGCGGTAAAGCTCTTAGAAGGAGACAGGGACGCACTGCGCCGGGTCGAGAAGCACGCCGAGATTGTAAAGCAGCAGCAGGAAAGCCAGAAGAGCTTAGAACAGACCACCGGCCAGGACGCGGAATCCCTTATCGTTGACGGACGGTACGGTTTCATCGCCGGTCTTGTGAAGGAGACCGTTACCAGGAAGAAGACCGCCGAAGAGAGGGTTACCATATCGGACAAGATCGACACGATTGTAACCCACCGTGTCCTCGGCATCCCGATCTTTCTTTTCGCTATGTGGGCGGTCTTCCAGTTCACCTTTACTTTAGGCGACCCGCTCCTTGGTTACATCGAGGTCTTCTTCGAGTGGCTCGGCGGCGTGGCAGGCGCGTTGATCGCCAACGAGGTGGCAGCCTCCCTGGTCGTAGACGGCATCATCGCCGGCGTAGGCTCTGTTCTGGTCTTCATTCCCCATATTTTCCTCCTTTTCTTAGCCATCTCTTTCTTGGAGAACAGCGGCTATATGGCGCGGGCCGCCTACGTCACCGACCGGTTCATGCACACCCTGGGGCTTCACGGAAAGTCCTTTATTCCCCTGCTCGTTAGTTTCGGGTGCAACATACCCGCCATAATGGCGACCCGCACGCTCGAGAACAAGCGCGACAGGATCATCACCGTGCTTATCGCGCCGCTCATGTCTTGCGCGGCGCGGCTCCCGGTCTACGTTCTGTTCGTAGGCGCCTTTTTCACCATGCGGGAGGGGCTGGTGGTCTTCTCGCTTTACCTGTTGGGTATTGTCCTCGCAGTCATCATGGGCGTCATCTTCAACCGCACCATATTTAAAGGAGAGCAGGCGCCCTTCGTGATGGAGCTGCCGCCGTACCGGCTCCCTACCCTGAAGGGAACGCTGATTCACATGTGGGAACGCGGTTACGCGTTCATCCGTAAGGCCGGGACGAT
>DTYU01000144.1 GCA_012961725.1 Desulfotomaculum sp. | reverse complement strand
GTGAGGTCTCTCTTCTTTACTCCCTCCTTTAGCTCCTGCTATATTCCTACAGTAACTTTACACTAACGGGCGCGCGAACAGCAAAAAGGCTAATTTGCAAGGGTTGCGTGTCGGTATGGTGATTAAAAAACAAGCTGCTTGAAAGCGATAAAATCTGTTTGGTGTCAGTACACCGATTAAGAAACCCGTTCACGGTTGTATCAGTCACACGTCCCACGGAACCCAGGAGATCCTCTTCAAGATTTCACCGCTGAACACCTCCGCCGTTTTGCCTTCTTTGATGATCTTACCGTTAAACATCACCGCCACGCGGTCAGCGAAGGCGGGGATTTCGGTGAAGTCATGGGTGACGAAAAGGGTCGTAGTTCCTGTCACCTTCAGGATCTCGCCTAATTTGCTTATCAGTTCGTTGCGGGTGGGGTAGTCGAGCGCCGCAAACGGTTCGTCAAGGAAAAGTACGTCCGGTGCCAATGCAAGCGCGCGTGCCAGGTTCACGCGCTGGGCCTCCCCGCCGGATATCTGCCGTGCGGGGCGGTGTGCCAGGTGCTCGATCCCAAAATGCGCGAGCCACTCCTGTGTCCGCGCGGCCGCCACGCGGCGCGGGACGCCCCTGACCCTGAGCGCGGTCATGATGTTCCCGGCTACGGTTGTGTTTAGGAGCAGTGCCTCCTGGAAGACTACCGCCATCCGGCGCCGCATAGCGATGAGGTTGTGTTTTTCCGCTATCTCGCCGTCGAAGAGGATCGTTCCTCCTGTAGGCTCTTGTAGGCGGGCGAGGGTCAAGAGCAGGCTGGTCTTGCCTGCCCCGTTCGGCCCGACCAAGGCAAGGACCTCGCCCTTCCTGAGACAAAAATGTTCCACGGCGTATATGATACGCCCGCCGGCATTCAGGTACAGGCCTCTGGCCTTGACCAGCATGTCACTTGGCCCCCCTCTGTTGCAGGTAGGTAAGTGTCGCCGTGATGGTGAAAGAGAGCAGGAGGAGGATGGCGCTCAGGGCAGTGGCGAGTTCGAAGTTCCCCTTGGAGACCTCAAGCACGGTGGCGGTGGTGAGAACGCGGGTCTCGCCGCGGATGTTGCCGCCGACCATCATCGAGGCGCCGACTTCGGAGACCACGCCGCCAAAGCCGGCGATCACCGCTGCCAGGATACCGAGGCGCGCCTCCCGCAAAAGCAGCCAGAGATACTGGATGCGGGTCACGCCCAAGGCGAGTATCGAGAGGCGCAGCTTCGGGTTGACTGCCTGGACGGCGGCCACGGTGAAGCCGGCGACTATCGGCGAGGCGATGATGGCTTGGGCAATGATCATCGCTGCAGGCGAATAGAGTATGCCTAAGAAACCGAGCGGGCCGTATCTTGTCAGAAAAAGCCAAGTGCCCAGGCCCACCACCACTGGCGGCAGGCCCATGCCGAAGTTGACGAAGCTCACCGCGGCGCCCCGTCCAAAGAACCGGGCCAGGGCGAGGAAAGCGCCGGTGGGGACGCCGATGGCCACGCTGATGAAGGTGGCGGCACCCGATACCTGAAGCGTGCGCAAGGTGATGTTTAGCACTTCCGGGTCAGCAGTGGCGAGCAGCCGGATAGCCTCTGTCAGCCCTTCGCCGAGAACACCCAAAAAAAGCACCTACCGTTCGAAAAATCGTTTCTTACTTCGCACTGAGAACTTTATTTTTCCGCGTCAGGGAAAAAGAGCGGCTGCCCGTATTTCTCTTTCCCAAATTCACCGATTGACTGCTGGATCTGCGGCGAGACCATGAACTCCACGAACGCCTTTGCTCCCTCTGCGTTTACCTTGGCGAATTTCTCCGGGTTTACCTGCATCACGTGGTAGATGTTAAGCAGCGACTCGTCTCCTTCAACTAAGATCTCGAGCCCCAGGTTCTTCTGCTGCGCCAAGTAGGTAGCGCGGTCAGTGAGCGTATACGCGCTTTTCTCAGCAGCCACACGCAAAGTCGCGCCCATCCCCTGGCCGGACTCCTGGTACCACTTGCCGGCAGGCTCGATTCCCGCTTCCCGCCAAATGGCAAGCTCCTTTTTGTGCGTTCCGGAATCGTCGCCGCGCGAGATGAAGAGGGCCTTGGCCGCCGCGATCGCCGTGAAGGCGGCGGCACTCGGCTTCCCCTTGATGCCGGCAGGATCCTCCGGAGGCCCGACGACTACGAAGTCGTTATGCATGACGCGCCGGTAGTTGATGACGATAGCAGCATCAACGAGCGGCCGCTCGGCTGCGGGTGCGTGTGTCAGCAGCACGTCCACCTCTCCCTTTTCGCCCATGGCCAGCGCCTTGCCCGTACCCACGGCGATGGGTTTCACCTGGTACCCGGTCTCCTTCTCAAATTCGGGTATGAGGACGTCGAGCAGCCCCGAATCCATCGTCGAGGTTGTGGTTGCGAGGATCAGTTCTTGCACTTGGGGCTGCGGGGCGGACTCTTTTCCGCCGCAGCCAAAAGCGGTCAGGGTGATGAAAAACACCAAAATAATGTAAGCCGATAGTGCTCTCATGTTGTATCCCTCCTTAGGAGTTGCGGGAAAAGAAAAACCGAAAAGAAAGAGCCGGGTTTACCCGTGCAAAGAGGCACCCGGCTTTTCAAGCCAGTGGTGATCCCTCCTTTCCGCACTGGGAGGCGCGCCCGTTTCCAGACGCACCCTATCGGTCTGCCCGCCGTAGCATTTTCCTGTGCCTTAGGCCGGGAGACTCGGAGTTGGCAGAGATTATTCGCTTTTCTTACCCAAAAACCTGCTTTTGTGTAGCTCTTTTTCGGCGTGGCGAAAAAAGTCCAGCGGATACCGCTGGATGGGGAGAGATAGAGTTTTATCGCGGAGCTATTAGGATTATTTCCGGGAAGCGAAGTATTTATACATCGATATCGCGTTCTTGAAACGTTCCTAAGGCGACCGAATGTTGGTTCAGTCATTTGGCCGGACTCATGAAGCAAGGTTTGGACGGTAGGCAGACTTAAAGTCGCTTCCTGTTTTTCAATAAGGTTAAAAACCGGTAAGTTCGTTTTTTATGCGCTTGGAATACTGAATTTAGCCGCTCGCAATCAGGTTGTTTACATTGTTCTCAGGTTAATCTAAAATCTAAATCTAATTCCGGTCCAGTGGAAATTAAGGGGTAAAAAGTTGAGAGGAATTAAGATCGCCGTTTCAGGAAAGGGCGGTGCCGGGAAGACCACCTTGGCGGCGGCGCTAATCCGGGCTTATGCCGAGACGCACCGGCGGGTTTACGCAGTGGACGCCGACCCGGACGCTTCGCTGGCACCGGCACTGGGTCTCGCGGAAGAGGCGGCGAAAGAGATCCGCCCCTTGGTGGAGCTGAAAGATAGCATGCGGGAGCTGATGGGGGGAGAGGGGGAGTTTTTCAGTTTGACCCCGGCGGTGGCGGAAGTCCTCGATGATTTTTGCTATAGACTCGGCAACATCCTGTTTATCAGGATGGGTGAGTTAAAGAAAGGCGCTACAGGTTGCTACTGCCGGGAAAACGCTTTCTTGCATGCCGTTTTGACCGCCCTTCTCCTTGACCGGGATGAGGTGGTGGTCATGGATATGCCGGCGGGCATCGAGCACCTCTCCCGCGGTACGGCGCGGGGGGTGGACTTCCTGCTGATCGTGACGGAGCCCAACCGGCGGAGCATTCATACAGCCCGCCTGGTAGAGGACCTGGCGGGGGATTTAGGTGTCAAACGGGTGGCGGTGGTAGGGAACAAGATTGAATCCTCGGAGGAAATAACGCTGATCGAGGCAGCTTTTCCAGGCAAAGTGGTCGGAATGCTGCCCTTTGACCGGGCGGCTTACCGCGGTCAAGGCGATTTCAGCAATGATTTTCTAAATGCTGTGGTAAGTATAAAGGAGACGCTGGGTAAGGAGAGAGTGAGTTAGATGGCCGACGTGGTTGCCCGTACGCAAGAGATCGTAGGTATGGTTAAGGGTAAGGAAGGGGTTTTGGTTCAAGTTTTCGAGGAGCTCCAGGAGGAGTTCGGCTGCCTGCCCGGAGAAGCGCTGGAGGTTGTATCCAAGGAACTCAGGATTTCTCTCGCGGAGGTTTACGGCGTGGCCTCGTTTTATACACGGTTCTATTTCTCGCCGCGCGGCAAAAACATTGTCCGCGTTTGTACAGGGACCGCCTGCCATGTTCGGGGGGCGGGGCGGATCCTGACGAAGCTGGAGGACGGCTTGGGATTGAAGAGCGGGGAGACTTCGCCGGATTTGAAGTATACGCTTGAGACGGTGAGCTGCGTAGGGTGTTGCGCGCTGGCGCCGGTAGTCGTAATAAACGACAGGACACAGCGGGTACTTGATGCGAGCAGGGTTTTAGCCGAGCTAAGGAGGAGTGAGCAAGTTGACCAGAGTTGAAGGCCGGGTAGAACTGGAGGCTTTATCCAGGAGTCTCGCTGCGGAGCGTGCGCGGATTAAGAATATGATAAGGGTTTGCATGGGTACGGGTTGTGTCGGAGGGGGCGCGGACGACATCTTTCGCGCCTTTACACTGGAAGTTGAACGCCAGGGAGTTGAGGCGAAGGTGATACCCGTCGGCTGTCAGGGGTTTTGCCAGGGGGGGCCGATAGTTTCCCTCGAGCCGCTCGAGTATTTTTTAACCAGAGTTACGGTTTTCGACGTTCCTAAGATAGTGGACATCGGCGTAAAACGCGGCGGAGAACTGTTGAATCATTTCTACTGCGATCCTGCTACGGGAGCGGTTTACCGCAAGAAGATGGAGATGCCGTTTTACTATAACCAGAGGCGGATAGCGATGAAAGACTTGGGACAGATCAACCCGATGGAAATCGAAGACTACATTGCTGTGGGCGGCTACCTCGCACTTGCCAAGGTCTTGACCGAGATGACCCCCGAAGAGGTTATTGATGAAGTGAAGAAATCGGGTCTGCGGGGCCGGGGCGGCGCCGGCTTTCCTACGGGAAACAAGTGGGAGTCCGCACGCCGGTCGCCAGGCAAGAAGAAATACGTCATTTGTAACGGCGACGAGGGCGACCCGGGTGCTTTCATGGACCGGTCGATGATGGAGGGAAACCCACACTCGGTCCTCGAAGGGATGTTGATCTGTGCTTATGCGATAGGCTCGGACGAAGGGTACATCTACGTCCGGGCGGAGTACCCGCTCGCAGTGAAGCGTCTCGAGCAGGCGGTCGTACAGGCGCGTGAGCGCGGGCTTCTCGGCGAGAACATCCTGAACAGCGGGTTTGGCTTCGATATCCAGTTAAAGAAGGGCGCAGGGGCCTTTATCTGCGGCGAGTCGACCACACTAATGATCGCAATCGAGGGCAAGCGGCCGGCGCCGCGGCAGACACCGCCCCGTTCGGTGGAACAGGGGCTGTGGGG
>DTYU01000143.1 GCA_012961725.1 Desulfotomaculum sp. | reverse complement strand
TTGATGAGTGACGAGTAATGAGCTTTCAGCTTTGAGCTTTGAGCTACATGGGTGATGAGTGATGAATGACGAGTGACGGGTACAGTTACAATGACAACGCAGGGGAAAAGCGAATCTTCCCCTGCTTCTTCTTTCGGCAACATGGTTCGTATACCGCGGCCGGTAGGGTTCTGACAGGTGGCCGCCATCGGTGCATACAATTCATCGATATGCTTCGCGTCGATGCTTCACTCGATAGACTGTGACAGTGTCAGTAGTCTCGTCTATATCGTAGAGAATGCGGTATATCCCTACGCGCAAACTATAATCTGTCGTCCCTCGGAGTTTCTTTGCACCTGGCGGACGCGGGTTATCCTGCAGCCGGTCAATGTGCTCAACGACCAGACGGACATACTCCTTGGGTAGGCCCGCGATGTCATCGACCGCCCGCCGCAAGATGCGAACCCTATACATCTATCCCGTCAGTGCGTAACTCGGTTTTCGCTTGTTCCCACGGGATTGCTTCCTCGCCGGCCTCGCGGAGACGGCGAATTTCCTCCATGTCTTCCCGATCTTCAAGTAAGGTTAACAACTCTTTCCAAACCTTATAGTCAAGCAACACGGCTTTCTTGTTCCCGTAAGCATCTACCACGAATTCCGCTTTTTGTAGCATCTCGATAACGTTCATGCTAACCTCCATGATATTTAGGATTCCTTTCGCTTCATCACTTGTGCCGAGCCGTTTGGCAACTCTGCCATATTGCCATCTCCTGGAGAAGCCGTTCGATTTTGGCAGACACACTGATCACCCCGAGGCTATTGTAACACACCAGAGACGCTACGCTCAACCGCTTTCTCCATCGGGGCCCGGCTCAGCCCCAGACCAGGACGTTGCCCGCGAGGAGGATGTTAACCACCTCGTACGCGTCTGTGGGCCGGCCAATGCGCAGGGCCTGGTTTAGGTTGAAATGGTTGAGGCAGGTGCCGCAGGCTAAGATGCGCACCCCGTTTTCTACGAGGTCGCGGAATGCCCCTAAGACCGCCGATCCTTCGCAGGCCAACTTCACCCCGGCGTTCATCAGGATGATGGTGCGCGGCCGGGTCTCGTTTGACGCCAGTGTATCCAAGAGGATCTTGATCAGCTTCCGGCCGAGTTCCTCGTCGCCGGACCCAAGCGTCTGGGACGGAATGAGCAGCGTTTGCACGGAAACACAGCAGGCGACTTCCAGCGGGGCTGCAGCGCCTGCCGCCTGGCCTATCTGCCTGACAGGCAGGTCGGTTTCAGGGGGCTCCCCCCGGCCTCATCGCCTGTTGTTCCTGTAACGCGCCAGCAGCCTTGAAGCTCTTCCACCTGGATCCGGTAGCCGCTCTTTTGCCCGAAGCGGGTTACGTTCTCGACCGCCGCCCGGTTGTCCACGAGAATGGAGAACACCGCCTCACCGGCGTCGATTGCCTGTTTTGTCAGCAGCACCGGTTGCGGGCAGGGCTTCCCGCGGCCGTCAAGCTCTCGCATCGAACCGGCCCCCTGTCGGGTTAAGGTCTGCTATGGCTGATATTCCAGTTTCAAATGATAAATTCCTGCTGTAACATATTATAACCGAAGAAGATTATTGACTGAATCGGCAGCGAGCCCTTTTTCTGGAGGCGAGGCTGGTATAAAATAAGCTTGACCGCCTTATTCCGGCCCACTGGATTCGCCTGTCTGCGGGCGGAACGCACAGGCAGGGAGGTCGGAGGCCGGGAGTCAGAGGTCGGAGTTAATAGTTTACTATTGTGCCCCTGTAACTTCTTGGCGTCTTGGCGGTTGATCTATTTTCAAAGGAGACTGGGATCGAAGAGACTTGCTCAGGCTTAA
>DTYU01000142.1 GCA_012961725.1 Desulfotomaculum sp. | reverse complement strand
TCCCGGTAGGATTTGACGAGTTGTACATATTGGTTCGTTTTGGCTTTGGTGATCTTGATAAACATGCTTAAAGTATAACATATTATCTTTCGCATGTCCGGGACTTTCAGCAAATATTGTTACTTGGGTTGCCACTACAGATTTTGAGATTTTTGATCACCCCTAACCCGAAAGTGGCGGTATTACTGGATTCTTGTTATCGGCTAAGGGAGAAAATCAAGGGTAACTGATAAACTCGGGATGTTCGAACTCCACTTTCTTCGGACTCTCAAGGCCATCAAAGAGGGTTGGATTACTTTAGAAGAGGTATTGTCGAAAAGCGCAAGGGTTTTGGGTCCTCGTTGCGCCCAAGGCCGAACCTTGAACGTTGAACTTTAACGCCGAACGTCGAGCGTCGCACCTCGAACGGAGAACGGACCCCAGAGGTCCATCAGCATAAGCCTAACGTAGAACGTCGAACGTAGTACGCCGAACGGACCCCAAAGGTCCATCCCTTAAGCCCAACGTCGAACGTTGAACGTAGTACGTAGAACGTAGTACGTAGAACGTAGTACGCCGAGCGGACCCCAGAGGTCCATCAGCATGAGCCCAACGCCGAACGTCGAACGGACCCAGGAGGTCCATCAGCATGAGCCGAAAACGAGGTGAAACCATGGCCACCGAGAAATACGAAAGATGATATAATTATGACGCAAGGAAAAAAGTGAAGGTTCTCTGTGACTATGCGTACTGTCTTACGAGTTGGACCTTACCGGTTTTATTTTTACTCCCACGACTGCGGTGAGCCACGCCATATGCATGTAGACCGGGAGAACAAAAGTGCTAAGTTTTGGCTTGAGCCTAGCGTGTCGCTGGCTGAAAACCGTGGTTACGGTCGCAAGGAGTTACGCGATATTGAACGGATCATAAGCGAAAATCTGGAGAGGTTGAGAAATGAGTGGGATGCGTTCTGCGGTGATTACGTTTACACTCCCTAGAGTGGTCAATGTCACAGTGACAGATGATACCTTATCTGTGGATTTAGAAGATGGGCGTACGGTCTCCGCGCCCATCGGTTGGTATCCACGTCTGGCGTACGGAACGCCGACTGAGCGTGCCAATTTTGAGATAAGCGGTGCAGGTTACGGTGTCCATTGGCCCGATCTCGATGAAGACATCGGTGTTGAAGGATTACTCCTCGGCAAAAAATCTCGAGAGAGTCCTGCGTCCTTCGAGCAGTGGCTCGAGCGGCGGAAACGAAGGCAATAGCTACACGCCGTCTAACCTGTGGCCAAGCTACATCCCTGCGCTCCAGGGCTTTTTACGCCGATATTGCACTTCCGCGAGACCGACATCTGGAGCTATATCCGGAAATACGATCTGCCCTTCTGCGAGCTTTACCGCCAGGGCTACCGGAGCCTTGACTGCGCCCCCTGCACCGGCCGCGGGGGCGGGAGCGAACGCGGCGCCCGCGCCAAGGACAAGGAGGCCGCCATGCAGCGCCTGCGCGAAATGGGCTATTTTTAACGCCGAACGCACAGGCGGCCGCGCCTTATGGTAAAAATTTTTGACTTTTTGGGGCAGGAAAATCTGTCCTCGTGTCGTATAAACGTACCGACAACCTATTCGACGATTCATACCAGCAAACGGAGAAGCCGCTTAGCAACTTACGGCAACCTCTTCACAGCTCTGCCTTCAACACATGCACAGCATTTACTATGGTGACGTCGAACGTTGAACCTTGAACCTAAGGGGAGGTGAAAGCCTTCGGGAACTGATTCATTCGCCAGAGAAGCTGGCCGTTGATCATCACGTGTAAACAAGCGCCTATTTGATGTCATTTGCCTGGAGGTGAATTGTCATTATGCGACGCCGGAAAAGGAGTCTGGCTCTGGTAACCGTGCTGGTCTTTATACTGACCATGGTGTTGCCGGTGGCCGGCTGGGCGCAGCTAAGCATACTGCCCATTCCGCCGGCGCCCGGTGAGGGCTACGATGCGGCCGAATACGCCCAGGCCGTGGTAGAGCGGCACGATATGGAGCCGAAATTAGACAGCAAACTGATTGAGAAGCTAAGATCCGTTCGCGAAGGCGAACTCATCCCGGTAATCATCCACATGCGCGAGAAGGCGGACGTCAAAAAGCTGAAGGTGCAGTTCAACAAAGACAACTTTTCCCCGGCCGCCTTTGAGCAGCACAAAGCAGCCGTTATCGACGAACTGAAGTCCCACGCGAAAAAGACCCAGCGCGAAGTCTTGGCCGCCCTTGAGGAACAAAAAGCCAAAGGAAAGGCCAAAGACATCAAGAGCTTCTGGATCTTCAACGGCCTCACGGCCAAACTGAGCAAAGAAGCCGTCTACAAACTGGCGCGCGACCCGGCTGTAGAAAAGATCGTTTACGACGACATTGAGTTCACGGTGGTGGCGAAACGGAGCAAGGGCAAGAACAGCAAAGAAGCGCCTCTTATTCCTGCACCGCAGCCGCCAAAAGGGGCGCAGCCGCCGGTACAGCAGCCAGAACCGCAAGTCCCTGCTCCCCAACAGACATACGTGACCTGGGGTATTTACAAGATCGGCGCCGACCAGGTCTGGAATAACGTCTACGGCACGGACGTCGTGGTCGGCGTTCTCGATACCGGCGTAGATCCCCGGCACCGTGACCTGCTCATCGACCCGTACGGCGACCCGAACGACCTCAATAACTGGAAGCTGATCGGCTGGGCGGAGTTTGACAATTGGGGTAACATGATCACCGACGACCGTCAGTACGCCTACGACGACCATGGCCACGGGACCCACGTCTCCGGCACCGTGCTGGGCGACGCTTACAGCGGCACGCACATCGGCGTGGCCCCCGGCGCCCGCTTGGTTTGCGGCAAGGTCCTGGACGCGTCTGGCTCCGGTAGCTTCACCCAGGTGATCGCAGGCATGGAGTGGATCGTCACCGTCCCCGGCGTGCGGGTGGTGAACATGTCCCTCGGCGCCTACGGTACGCATGGCGAGATGATCGAGCCTACGCGCAACATGGTGGCGATGTTGATCTTCCCCTCCTTCTCCATCGGCAACTCCGGTCCAGGCTGGAGCGGCAGCCCCGGGAACGTCCCTGCCGCCTGCGGCGTAGGCGCAACGGATGAATATGATAACGTTGCCTCTTTCAGCAGCGGCGAATGGGTTGAATGGAACGCCTATCCGTATTACGGCGAGTATCTCAAGCCCGACGTTACGGCACCAGGCGTTGACGTCTATTCCAGCCTCCCCGGAAACAACTACGACTGGTGGGACGGCACCTCCATGGCCGCGCCCCACGTCAGCGGCTCTGTGGCGCTGCTCTTAGATGTGCAGCCCTGGCTGAGCGTGGAGCAGCTAAGGTCACTCTTGAGGCAGACGGCAGCCGACCTCGGCGCTTCCGGCCCGGACATCAGGTACGGCTGGGGCCGGATCGACGTCAAGGCCGCCGCTGACCTCCTCGAGACCGCCGGGTTTGTGAGCGGCTCCATCACCGGTCCCGACGCCGAGGCGGTGGAGGCGCACGTTGAGGTGGACGGCGGATGGCTGGCCATGGCCGACCCCGAATACGGCAGCTATGACCTTGCGCTCGCGCCAGGCAGCCACGTGCTCAATGTCTGGCACCCCCTCTACCGCGAGGCGGATGCAGCGGTGAATATCTCCAGCGGAGGGTTCACCGAGCAGAACTTCAGCCTCGAGCGCAAGGCCCTCGGCAGCTTCGTCGGCACGGTAGAGACTGCCCAGGGCGACCCTGTGGGGGACGCCGTGGTTGAACTGGAGGGTGTCCCCGGCGCCGCCACCATCACCGACTCCCAAGGCCGCTACTGCTTGTACGACATCCTCGAAGGAGACTACACGATGCGCATGACCCCCCCGCTCCCCTACGCCATCCAGCGGGTTGACGTAACCATACCCGCCGGCGGCGGCAGGGTGGTGCAGGACTTCACCGCGAGCCCCGCCGACATCCTCCTGGTGGACCAGGACTACTGTGAGGACTGGGAAACCTACTACATCGAGGCCCTCCTTGAAGGCGGCTACAGCACGGCTTACTGGGACTACAACGCAGCTTCGTGGCTCCCGCCGTTTGAGGAACTCAGAGACTTCAGCAAGCTTATCCTTGCCGACCAGGATGGTTGGGTCATCGAGGAGGATGAAGACTATTACTATGGTGAACGTAACCTGCGCCAGTACCTCGACTCCGGCCGGACGATCTTCGTCAGCGGTCAGGATATCGGGTGGTGGCATGGAGAGCACTTCCCCGACTTCTACCGCGACTACCTCCACGCCGAATATCTGGACGACTGGTCGGGTAGCTGGCTGCTGAGCGGCGTGCCCGCCGACGGCTGGCCGCGCGGCATCTTCGACGGCGTGGATATCGACATCGACTTCGGCGGCGACGGCGCCAACAACCAGTGGTACCCCGACGTGGTGGCCCCTGCCGACGAACAGGCGGTGAGCGTCGCCGACTACGTGTATCCGTACGTTGACGGCTCCGGCGCCCTGGCCGTGGACGGCCCGCTCCACAGGCTGATGTACTTCTCCTTCGGATTCGAGGGCATAAACGGCGCCGACGTCCGCGCCGACGTGATGGACCGCGTCATGAAGTTCCTCGACTCGCCCACGGAGAACACCCGGGAGACCATCAGCTACTCCACCGCCTGGACCGCGATCAACGACGCGAACGCGACCGGCGGTCACTACCGCATCAGCGAGGCCCAAAACGCCACCGCCGCCTTCAGCTTCACCGGCGACAACATCACCTGGATCACGGCCAAAGGCCCCGCCTACGGCGAGGCGGAGGTCTTCATCGACGGCGTCAGCCAACACGTGTACGACCTCTACAGCGCCACCCAGGACTGGCAGCACGCGATCACTTTCGACGGCCTCGCCCCCGGCGATCACACCATCGTTGTCAAGGTCCTGCGCCAGAAGAACGCCTCCTCCAGCGGCTACGGCGTGGTCGTGGACGCCTTCAGTGTCAAGGTGGATGATCATGATGGAGGGGTAGCGTATGCAGGAGCATGGACTCAGAAAAACATACCCTCTGGCTGCCAGGCATACAAAGATACCGTATCCTACTCAGACCAAGTACACGCATCATGCACCTTCACCTTCGAAGGACAGGGAGTAACGTGGTTCTCATCGAAAGGCCCCGACCGCGGCATTGCGTGGCTCTATCTGGACGGCGTAAACAAGGGTACAGTAGACCTTTACGCCACCAACTACACTTTCGACCACGCCGTCAAGACTTTCAGCGGTTTAGCCAGTGGGCAGCACAACCTGAAGGTCATCGTCACTGGAATGAAGAATCCGAGTTCCAGCGGAGATCGTATCGTAATCGACGCCTTTGCTGAACTTTTCGAGGAGAACGACCCTCGGATAGCGTACTCACTGGCATGGGTGTGCAAGCCGTGCGCCCCCGCGAGCGGAGGGGACCTCCACTATACCGATGCGGCCGGCGCCAAGGCTACATACCAGTTCGCCGGCAACTCCATCACCTGGCTTACCTCAACCGGACCCAACAGAGGTATTGCGAGGGTCTACATTGATGGGGTCGATAAGGGTACCGTAGACCTACACGCTCCGTCGTACTCTTTCAAAGTACCGATAGTGTACACCGGTTTATCTTGGGGGCCACACACCATAGAGATCGTAAACACTGGAAACACATCAGGCACAGGCACCCGTATCGTGCTTGATGGCTTCGAGCGCGGACTCAACGAGTAAGCGCTGCCGCCTACGATTGGTTCGGCAGGTGGAACCACACTACACCTGCCGAACCATATCTTTTTCGCTTACGCTACCGAATTCTACGAAGTCAGTTGATAAGGGAGCATCATTCACTTGGGTACTCAGGCTAAATGTGTCCCGGGAGAGACAAAGCCAACGGTGAATAAAACGGTGAATAAAGTGCTGATAATTAACTGCTACGACTCGCGAAACAAAGGAGATGCTGCTATCGTTCTGGGTACGATGACAGCATTAAGGAAAGCTGATCCCATGGTATGCATAGGCCTTGTGACCCTGGCACCAGAAATCGATGGACCTTTTTATGAAAAGTACGGTGCAGAGGCAATTGCTGCCCCTACTGTAGGCATGAAACGCCCGAAAATCCTTAGCTTTTGGCTGATCGTCATTGCAGTAATCATTGGTAGCCTCTTGATACGAGTACTCGGACAGTTACCATCCCACCCGATTCGAGCAGTTCGTACGTTTTTGCAGGCTCTCCTTGACGCCGATGTTGTTATCTCCTGCGGCGGAGGCTACTGGCAAGATAGCTGGGGATATGCGGTCCTTGTACATTTGGTACAACTCGTGGGCGCAATTCTAAGCGGCAAACCTGTAATGGCCCTCGGCATATCTGTTGGGCCTTTTAAGCGAGCGTTTTATCGGTGGACGGTTGCGTACTGGCTAAACAAGTATAGAGTCATTGTTGTGAGGGAGACGATATCGCTGAAAATGTTAGAGAACCTCAGGGTTTTCAAGCCTGAGACTACGCTAGGGACAGACATGGCTTTTGCACTACTGCTATCTGAATCCGAAAACGACGGTCACAAGCGGACTCCTCCGCAACCCAAGCATATTTCTCGGCCAAGTGCCACACACATTGGCGTTACAGTTAGGCAATGGGCCTTCCCGGGCCACCATGATCGCCAGCAAATGCAGAAAAACTACGAGCAAGCACTCGCCTGTGCGCTGGATCGCTTGATCGAAGAGTTAAACGCTCATGTTTATTTTCTCCCCCAAGTGATAGCAGAGCCACACGATGACGACCGGAAGGTAGCGAGACGTGTTTTGTCTCTCATGAAGGAAAGCGACAGAACTGTAGTAATCGAAGATGATCTGCCAATCCATGATTTGATTTTCCTAATTAGCAGCATGGATCTGGTTATCGCGACCAGGTTCCATTCAGCAATCCTGTCGTTCTTAGGGGGGGTTCCGGTCGTAGCAATCGAGTATGAACATAAGACCAGTGGAATAATGAAGCAAATGGGACTGGATGAGTGGGTGCTTCACATAGACAACGTTACTTCTGATGATATTGTCGCCTGTTGTATTGCCATAAGGCAAAAAAAAGACGCACTAAGGGAGCACATCCTCAAGAAGGTTAATGAACTCTCTAACATAGCCACAGAGAATGCCAAGGTGGTAGAATCGCTTACAAGAAGGTGGTGACGAATGCGTATTGTTTACATAAGTGAACTCTTCCCGCCGCGGATAGTTGGCGGCGCAGAAATTTTTGCCGCGGCTTTAGCGAGTGCAATGGCTATGACCGGAATGGATGTCACCGTGATAACCTTAGGCGATTCCCGCCAGCGTACTTCTGCTGACAGATACGTTGACGGCGTCAAGATTATCCAAGCGTACCCCTGGAATATCTACTATCCATACGACGGGACGAAGCGGTCGCTTCCGGTGCGGCTGGCGTTTCACGCTTGGGAGAGTGTCAATCTTAGTGCTTATAGACAAACAGTCACCCTATTGAAAAGTCTAGAACCGGACCTGGTGCATACCCACAACTTAGGCGGATTTGGCGAATTGGCATGGCTTGCGGCCGCGCGGTTGGGGATACCGATAATTCATACCGCGCACGACTACCACCTGTTATGCCCACGACGCACGTTGCTACGTTCACATTACACCCTGTGCCAAGCACCGCGCTTGGCATGTAGAATCTGGCGTTGGTGGCATCTGCAGACAAGCAGGTGGCCCACTGTCTTCGTCTCACCAAGCCGTTTCCTTCTTGAGCTTCACATAAGGGCAGGATTACAGACCAAGCGAAGCCTGGTAATCCCTAACGGGATTCCCTCTCTCAACGAGCGGAGGTCTTCGAGAAGAGAGCGGCGAGGTGCAGCCAAGACGTTCCTTTTCTTAGGACGTCTTTCTCCAGAGAAGGGCGTAAGGGTTCTCCTGGAGGCATTTAAGCAGGCCGCTGAAACCGCTGAGCGAAGCATCCACTCCGTGCCACGTTTGGTCGTGGCCGGTAAGGGCCCGCTTGCAGGTCTGGTAACACGTTACGCTTCGAACTCGGAGGTCATTCGTTACGTAGGATTTGTCTCAGGCTCAGAGAAAGCGCCCCTATTGAGATACACAGATGTGGTGTTGATACCATCGTTATGGTATGAGAATCAACCTGTTGCTGCTCTTGAGGCATGGTCCCTGGGCATTCCCGTCATAGCCTCGAAGATTGGTGCGCTGGGCGAACTTATTGCCCAAACCGAAGGAGGGATGCTTGTTCCACCCGGGGACGCAGATGCTCTTGCGAGAGCAATCCTTCGCCTCGCAACTGATGAGGAAACATACATGAGATACCGGGAAAAGGCACTGGCCGCTGCCCAAAAATATACATTGAAAGAGTGTATTGCAACCTATGAGGAACTATACCGTGAGACGCTGAGATACCAGCCAGCAAGAAGTTCATAAGCATACTGCAGTGTTGCTCCGAGAAAGAGAGCGCGGCTGACAGTCTGAAGACTCGAAATTAGAGGAAATGTTCGGCTTGGAAATAACACCTCTCGGGTACGTTTACGGCGGTGACCAGGGAATCAGTCTTAAGGGGTGCGGATCTTGCTTGAAGCTTGTCTCTGGGTTTCGACTAATACCGAGGTTAAGCAAGTGCTCACATAACGCTGCGCTCAAAGCGATGATTAGACAGAATCTATTGCCGCCTATGTGTACTTTGCCGCCAATTTCTGCGGCGTGGAAAAGGACTTAGTTGCTTAAGGGTGGATGCAGTGCATGGCTTTCAGAGCGGTAGTTGACTCTAAAACTTCGATCCCTTTTTTTATCGGGTTCTTAATCCTTGCCAACTTTTACTTTCTGCCGCATCTGGAAAAGACACCGCGGGTATCTGATTTCCTGGGTGTTGCAGCTTATATATGGGTGTTTTGGCGTCTCATTGAGCTCAAGCTGCCGAGGAGGATTTTTTGCTTAATAGTTCTCTTCTTCCTGTTTTTTCTCATCTGGGCGATTATTGCGGTAGCGAACGGATGGACAACAACTCTGGTTCTCAGTGTCCGGTGGCTACTTGCACTGCCCGTGGGATATGCAGTCTATGAGGTGCTGCGAAGCCCGGATATGAGATGTAGTTTCATATGGGGTCTGTTCTGTGGGGCTGCTTTTAATGTGGCTGTCTTGGCAATACAGTTTTTCGGATACAAGGAACTTACCCAGGATATGGGCCTTGCCGCCCAGGATTCAGCTTTGTGTTACATCTACGGCACTTACAGAACACCAGGCATGCACGGCCACCCTAATGCCGCAATGGCTGTGGTGAGCCTTATTGTTCCTGCAAGCCTATGGCTCACATTTCGGGAGAACAAAGGGCCGTTACCCTTATTCTGCGGATTCATACTATTGTACTGTGGCGGAATGTTTACCCTTACGCGCGCAGCTGTCGTAGTTTCCCTACTTACTATGGTCATGATTCTTCTTGTTGGTAGAATGCTCTCTGGGAGGTGGGCCCGTGTTAAGGTGTGTCTGGTTCTTCTACTGCTAACGGCCGCGTCTTATTGTTTTGGCCCGCCTGGCGGCTGGGAACGCTGGTTGGACACAAGCAATCTTGAGGTAAATTTTGGCGCGAGATTTGGGACGAATGCAGAAGGTTTGGCAGGTCTTATATCTAACCCCTTTGGGTTAGGATGGGAGGCAACCAAAGAAGGGATACACATAGGCGGGGTACCTTTTGCCGCACATAACGCCTTCATTCACGCTGGACTTGTGTTTGGTCTGCCTTTTGCCTTAGTCACTTTTGTACCATTGGCTGCCCTGGTGGTAGGCTTCTTCGGGCGCCATATCTCTTTTGCGAACCTGCTTGCTCTCCATTTTTTCGGTCTTTGCTTTTGGGAAGAGCACTTCAATAATCCTTCTATGATCATACTGTGCAGTTGGTTGATAACATATTGGGCTCTATCTCTTCGACGGCCCTTGGCTTTGCCGTCGTTCTTTCTTTTGAGACGTAGGGTGCAGACAACTTAGTAAGCGGGAACAGTACTAGACCAGTTTCTATAGGTCTTCACAAAGAGATTATCAACCTGGCGTTATCGCTGTTCCAGACCTATATTTTGTTCATCTCGGGCTCTTTGTTGGTCTAACATTATCGGCGGCTAATGTCGCGCTCGTTAGCGCAAAGCAGACGATTCCTGCAGAGCAGGATCAGGGGGACAAAGATACAAGATGAATCTTCTCATCAACGCTCGCTTTCTCACGCAGCAAATAACCGGAACGCAGCGGTACGCGCGTGAAGTGACCAGGGAGATAGTTAAGCTGCTCGGCCCGGATAATATCTGTCTAATGGCTCCTGAGCAGGCTTCCGAGGAGTTCGCGGGCGTTCCGGTGTTGCGTTGCGGCGGCCCGTTAAAGGGTCACTTCTGGGAGCAGGTTGTATTGCCCCGCATGGTGGACAGGCGTAGCGCTGACCTTCTCTGGTGCCCCGGGAACTGCGGCCCGTTACTGGTACGCAATCAGGTGGTGACAATTCACGGTACTGAGGTTTTTGCTGTCCCTGACGGGTTCAATCCGTATTTTGTGCGGTGGTACCGTTTTCTGCTGCCAGGCTTGGCGCAACGTGCTTTGCGGGTTCTTACGGTCAGCCAGTTCTCTAAGAATGAGCTCGTGAAATACTTGAAAATAGCTGAGGAGAGAGTCTGCGTTATATATAATGGCGTGGACAGGCGTTTTATACCACAGCCCGAACAAAAGGTCGCGGCATTTAAGCGAAAACATAATCTACCGGAGCGGTACGTTCTGTTGCTCGCTTCGCGGACGCCACGTAAGAACTTTCGCCGAGTGCTTGAGGCGTGGACTGCTATACACTCAAAACCCGAACCGAACGGGGCCGGTCTGGTAGTTGCCGGTGGTCTCACCCGGTCTTTACAGGGCGATGCTGCACTTGCGAAACTTGTGACCATGCCACGTATATGTGATCTCGGATACGTTGCTGACGAGGACCTGCCTGCCCTTTACGGTGGCGCAACCGTCTTCGCCTTCCCTTCCCTCTATGAAGGCTTCGGTCTGCCGCCGCTGGAGGCCATGGCCTGCGGTACACCGGTGGTAGTATCAAATGTAGCATCTTTGCCCGAGGTGGTGGGTGATGCGGGGGTTTACGTGGATCCCTATGATGTTGAGGACATAGCACGTGGCATTTACAGGGTGCTGGCCGATGAAGGTTTGCGCCGGCGACTGCGCGAGAAAGGCTTGGCGCGGGCGAAGCTCTTTACCTGGGAAAAGACGGCGCGGAAGACGCTGGAGGTCTTTGAAGAGGTGCTGCAGGAGCAAAGGAGTAAGACGAAATGAACCTAGCTCTCGTTCACGACTGGGTCATCACCATCGGCGGCGCCGAGCACTGCCTGGAGGTATTTCACGAGCTCTGGCCGGAGGCGCCGCTATACACGTTAGTTTACCAGGAGGAGAGCGTGCGGCGACTGGGCTTTCACCCGGGCCAAGTGCGTGCTTCTTTTTTGCAGCGTTTTCCCCGGGCGCAGAGGTGGTACCGGAAGTACCTGCCCTTCTATCCGCTGGCCGTGGAGTCATTCGACCTTTCGGGCTATGAGGTTATTCTCTCGTCGAGTCACGCGGCGGCCAAAGGAGCATTGGTACGTTCGGATCAGTTCCACGTCTGCTACTGTCACACGCCGGTGCGTTACGCCTGGGATTTGACCTACCGTTACCTCAAGGAAAGCGGCTTGGACCGCGGTTTGAAGGGCCTTATCGCACGGTCGATTCTCCACTACGTCCGCTCATGGGACACGTTGACAGCCAACCGGGTAGATCACTTCATCGCCAATTCACATTATACTGCCCGGCGCATCTGGCGGGCTTACCGGCGGGAGGCCACGGTGATTTACCCTCCCGTGGACGTGGAGCGGTTTCGGGTGCGAGAAAAGAAGGAAGACTTCTTCCTCTTCGTCTCGCGGCTGGTGCCGTACAAGAAAGCAGACCTGGTAGTAGCGGCGTTTACGGAACTCGGCCTGCCGCTTTGCGTGATAGGCGACGGCCCGCAGTTTGAGGCGTGCCGAAAGATGGTGGGGCAAAACGTGGAGTTCCTCGGCTACCAACATGACGCCACAGTAGCAGACCTGATGGGCCGGGCGCGGGCGCTCATCTTTGCGGCCGAGGAAGACTTCGGCATCGTACTGGTGGAGGCCCAGGCCTGCGGCACGCCCGTCATCGCTTACGGCAAAGGCGGCGTCTGCGAGACAGTCGTCGCGGCGGATGGTGTCAACTGGGAAGAGGCCACCGGGCTTTTCTTTCACGAACAAACGGTGGACGCCCTGGCGGCGGCGGTGCGGCAGTTTTTGGCCTGGGAAGGCCGTTTCCGGTGTGAGGTCCTGCGCCGCAACGCCGAGCGCTTCGGCCGGGAGCGGTTCAAACAGGAAATCGGAGCCTTCGTGACCGAAAGATGGCGCGAGTTTGCGGCCCATCCTGCACTATGTGGTGCGGGAGATTCCACTTGCGCCTCTCGGAACGGCTGAAAGGGCTCGTCCGGCTTGTGAAGGT